>NZ_ADJN01000037.1:0-15978 GCF_000178095.1 Peptostreptococcus anaerobius 653-L
TTTGAAAGATAATCATCTTCAAACCATAGCAGACCTACAAGAAAAAGTCTTTGAACTGGCAAAGCAAAGTAAAAAAATAAGTGGTGATATTCAAGATAAAACACAAAGAATAAAAGACCTAAATCAATGTGTAAGTTGCATAGACTCTATCAAAGAAAATAAAGAAGTCTATCAGGAATACAAAAGCAAAACCATATTCAAAGACAGCTTTTACAATTCTCATAAAAAGGAAATAGATAAGTACCAAAGAGCAAGAAAGATTATAGAAAAATTTACCGGGACATCAGCCATAAAATTAAGTGATTGGCAAAAAGAAATATCAAGCCTTGAAAAAGAGATACAAGACTTAAGCGAAGATAAAGCTAAAGTACAAGATGAATTTAAGCAGATAGACCATATCAAATATGCAGTAAAGATTGTCAATGATGAGTATGGAATAGATTTATCCATAGAGATAGACAAGGCAATTAAGAGAGGAGATAAACCAAGCGTAATTGCACAACTGAAAAAATTCCAAGAGCAAGAGGAAATAAAGAGGCAGTACAAACAAAAAGCCAAGGAAAAGGCTAAAGAAAATTATAAAAATAAAGGGGAGGAAAGATAAAAATGGCAGACAACAGAAGATACTATTGGTTAAAATTGAAAGAAGATTTTTTTACAGATAAGAGAATCAAAAGGCTAAGAAAAATATCAGGAGGAGATACCTATACAATCATTTACCTCAAATTGCTTTTACTTAGCTTAAAAGATAGTGGGAAGCTGTATTATGACGGAGTAGAAACAGACTTTATCAAGGAGCTTGCATTAACGATTGATGAAACGGAAGATGATGTAATGGTTACAGTAAATTATCTTGTAGCACAAGGATTGATGGAGATAATCACAGAAAATGACGAGTATTTTTTAACAGAAATCCCAAGTCTTATAGGTTCAGAAACAGCTTCTACAAGGCGTTCAAGAAAATCGAGAGGACAAAAAGCGTTGCAATGCAACACCAGTGCAACACCTTGCAACCTTTTGCAACAAAACTGCAACGGAGATATAGAGATAGATAAAGAGATAGATATAGAGTTAGAGAAAGAGGGGGAGATAGAAAAAATATCCCCCTCCCTTTATGGAGAATATAAAAATGTTTCCTTAACCGATGAAGAATATGGGAAGTTAAAGGATAAAATGCAAGGTCATAGGGAAGAAATGATAGAGAAGCTGTCAACCTATATGCAAAGCACGGGAAGAAACTATAAAGATCATTATGCGACCTTAGTTCATTGGTATGAGCAAGATAAAGGTAAATTAAAAGAAAGCCATAAATCAAAAGTATATACCTTTGAAGATTATGACAAGGGGGAACACTTGTAGACCTCGTATAAGACGGTGGAAAGGTGTTTTTAGAGCGTTAATGATAAAATAGGTATCAGACTATAGCTAAGTGTAAAATAGGGCTTAAAATTGCAGTATGAAAAAAATATCGTATTTATGATAAAATGATAGTGATATGGTAATAAACTCAGTTATAAGGAGAGGATATATAAATGCGAATTCAATTTACTGTAACCGATGAAGAACTTGAAATTTTAACTAAAAAAGCAATAGAGGGAGGTTTCCCAAGCGTTACTGAATATTGTAATTGTAAGTGTAGCAGTTTACAAGAAAATACAAGCTATGCTGACCTATATACTACCTTATTAAACAAAATTAGCTCTTTACCGAAGGGCAAAGAATTTGTTTTGAGAGAGTTAATCGCAACACCGCCGGCATTGATTGGCAGATGGTTTTATGAAAATGTAAATAAGGGACTTGTAAAAAATGTGGAACACATCGGAAAAGCTGAAGGCGGAGTAGAAAAATATAAAAGAATATAAGACTTATTCAAAAAGCTACGCAGTGCGTGGCGAATTGGAAAAGAATTTAGATAATGTTGGAGGTGCATTTCATGGCAGAAGAAAATAAAGAGATAGTTATTGTAGATGATAAAACTATACAAGAAAAAATATATCTTATTCGTGGGCAAAAAGTAATGCTTGATGCAGATTTAGCTGAAATATATGGTTATGAAACAAAAAACTTTAATAGACAGGTGAAAAACAACGCAGAAAAATTTGAAGGTGAAGACTTCATGTTCCAATTAACGGACGAAGAAATGGTAGAACTTTCAAGGTGCAAAAATTTCACCTTGAACAGAGGGACTGGTAGAGGAAGTAATATTAAATACAATCCTTATGCCTTTACAGAACAAGGTATTTATATGCTGATGACTGTATTAAGAGGTGAACTTGCTGTTAAGCAAAGCAGAGCTTTAGTTAGAACATTTAAGCAAATGAAAGATTTTATCATTGAAAACCAAGATTTTATCGGTTCAAAAGAATTAGTTCAAATAGCAGTACAGACAAATCAAAATACAAAGGATATAGCTGAAATAAAGTCGCAAATGGCTACAAAAGAAGATTTGAAAAAGGTGATGGATAATTTTATAGATCCAGACACTTACAAGCATTTCCTTTTAATGAATGGAGATAAGATTGAAGCAGATGTTGCTTATACAAAAATATATAAGTCTGCAAAGAAAAGCATTTATGTAATAGATAACTATATAGGCTTGAAAACCTTAGAGTTATTAAGGGCTGCAAAAGACAATGTTGAAATTATAGTCTTTAGCGACAATGTGAAGAACAAGGATATGCTTACAAAAAATATCCTTAACGATTTTAGAAAAGATTACCCTAATATCAATCTTAAGATGAAAGTCGCAGGGGAAAAATATCACGATAGGTATATTGCTATTGACTATGGAACAGAAAATGAAGCCTTTTATCTTTGCGGAGCATCATCAAAAGATGCAGGAAATAAAATATCAAGTATTACAAAGATAGAGGAATCTTCCAAGGATATGTATCATACGATGTTTGGCGGAATGCTGAACAATAAGGATTTGAAAATTTAATATGTAAATGGTAAAGCGTTATTCAGTGAATAGCTATAAAACTTGTGAAAGGCGGTAGAAATAAAACTCTATCGTCTTTTTTAATTGCAACTAATAGGAGGAAAATAATATGCACGAAAATAGAAATGAACAAAATACTGGAACAAAGACCATAAAGAAGATAGGAAAGGCAACTTACGAGGTTGTAGTCCATTTTAATGAAAATGTGACTGAAACCATGCAAGATAAATTGAAAAGGATAATGCTTAGGGAAATGGAGCAAGAAAAAGATAAAAAAACCCATAAAAATGATTAGAAAGTCCTTGACAAGTTGTTACAGGAAAAACGGCGAAGTCTATTCTTATTTCATGTGGTGCAAGACTTGCTCCTTTTGATATTCAGGAGCTTAGGGACTTGATGAAAGAAGATGAACTTGAGCTTGATACTCTTGGAGATAGAAAGACAGCACTTTTTGTCATTATATCTGATACAGATGATACTTTTAACTTTGTGGTATCTATCATGTACTCACAGTTATTTAATCTACTTTGTGATAAGGCAGATGATGAGTATGGAGGAAGATTACCTGTTCATGTAAGGTGCTTGCTTGACGAGTTTGCAAACATAGGCTTAATTCCCAAATTTGAGAAATTGATTGCGACAATCCGTTCAAGAGAAATTTCAGCAAGTATTATCTTGCAGGCACAATCTCAGTTAAAGGCAATCTACAAGGATAATGCAGATACTATTGTAGGTAACTGTGATAGCACTTTGTTTCTTGGCGGAAAGGAAAAGACAACACTTAAAGAGCTATCAGAAACGCTTGGAAAGGAAACGATAGATCTATATAACACTTCTGAAACACGCTCCAATGCTAATAGTTATGGACTCAATTACCAAAAGACAGGAAAAGAGCTGATGAGTCAAGATGAGATAACGGTTATGGATGGCAGTAAATGTATCTTTCAGCTTAGAGGTGTAAGACCGTTTTTATCAGATAAATTTGATATTACAAAGCACAAGAATTACAAGTTACTTGAAGATTTTAATAAGAAAAATGCCTTTAATATTGAGGAATATATCAAGAGAAAAGGGAAAGCAAAATTAAGTAGAGAAACGGTTATTACAAGAGTGCAGTAAGTCTAAAGAACATAGATTTGCTGCTTTTTTATTACTCAAAATCAGGAGGAAAGATGGTAAGGATAAGAAGTCCCACTAAGGAAAACTAAATAGCAAGAGTATCAGCGATTGGAAAAGAAAAACTCCGATCGCTTTTTTTATTGAAAAGAAAAGGAGAAATTTTTAATGAAGCAAGAAATGATTAACATCAATGCCAACTTATTGGCAGAACCAACTTTTTCAAGTTTTGACAAAGAGGGAGAAACGGTTGAAGTTGTAAACTTTACGCTTGTAAAAAAGTATGGGAAAGGCAAGGAATATATCAATTGTGCAGCCTATGGTGAAAAGTCAGAAACAGCAAAAGCCTTTGAAAAAGGTGATTTGATCCATATCTTTGGATACTTTAAGAAGCGTGAAAAAGATGGAAAGACTTACAAAAACTTTGTTGTGAAGTCATACAACAAAATTGAAAAGAAAGAAGAAAACGAGGAGGAATAAATTATGGAATTTTTTACACAGGCAGTAAATGTATTAAAGATTTTAGTTATGGCAGTAGGTGCAGGACTTGGAGCATGGGGCGTTATTAACCTGATGGAAGGTTATGGTAATGACAATCCGGGTGCAAAATCTCAGGGCATTAAGCAGCTTATGGCAGGAGGCGGCATTGTCCTTATCGGATTAAAGCTGATTCCGCTTCTTGCAAATGTACTCAAGTAAGAAGAAAAGGAGAAATTAAATGTTTGGGATATTCGACAAGATAGAGGAGTTTTTCAAAGATCTTCTACTGGGCGGTATCCAAGCAAACTTAGAGTCCATGTTTCTTGACATCAACGATAAAGTTGGTGCGATTGCAACGGATGTGGGAAAGACACCGATGGGGTGGAACGGACAGGTTTTTAGTTTTATCAAAAGCATTAACGACTCTGTCATTATCCCCATTGCAGGGCTAATCATAACGGCAGTCCTTTGTATCGAGCTTATCAATATGGTTATGCAAAAGAACAATATGCACGATACGGATACCTTTGAATTTTTCAAGTACATCATAAAGATGTGGATTGCCGTATGGTTAGTGTCTCACGCTTTTCAGTTTTCTATGGCAGTCTTTGATGTGGCACAGCATATGGTAAATAAAGCGGCAGGGGTAATTAACACCTCTGCCGTTATCTCTGGAGATCAGATTGTAACGATGGTAGAAGGCTTAAAAGATAAAGGTCTTGGAGAGCTTGTCATGATACTCTTTGAAACCTCGCTCATAAAGGTGGCAATACAGGTCATTTCCATTGTGATTATGCTTGTGGTATACGGCAGAATGTTTGAGATTTATGTTTACTCATCCGTTTCAGCCATTCCTTTTGCCACAATGGGAAACAAAGAGTGGGGACAAATCGGAACAAACTATATCAAAGGCTTATTTGCCATAGGCTTACAAGGACTCTTTTTAATGGTTTGTCTTGGAATATACGCAGTATTAGTTAAGACAATACAGATAACAGATATACACACAAGTACCTTTACGATACTTGGATATGCGGTTTTGCTGGGGTTAATGATGCTAAAGAGCGGAACACTGGCCAAAAGCGTATTAAATGCACACTAAAAGAAAGGAAATATATGATGAACAAAAGAAAAACAGTATTGATAGCAGTAGCAGTTGGAACAGGTATTTTGGCAGTAATGGATAGAATCAGGCTTCACAGCAAAGTGGAGGATTTGGAAGAAAGAACAAAAGCCATCGGTCGCTGCCACAATGATTTTTGTCTAATGCAGGAAAGATATAACAGAAGTACAAATGAACAGATTGCAAGTATTCAGGAAGAAATCGGCTCCGTATATGAGCATATAGAGGAGCTTTCAAAGGGTAAAGAAGATGGGAGGTAAGTTATGGCGTATGTACCTATCCCAAAAGACTTAAAGAAGGTAAAAACAAAGGTTGCATTTAACCTTACCAAAAGACAGCTTATCGGTTTTACGATTGCAGGACTGATTGGAATACCAATCTATTTATTTATGCGAAAGGTCGTTCCAAATGATATAGCAGTCATCTTTCTCATTGTGTCCACTCTCCCTATATTTTTCATAACTCTTTTTGAAAAGGACGGACTTAGCTTTGAGAAATACTTTAAGTATATTTACCTTCATAAATTTTATCAGCCACAAAAAAGAGTGAGAAAGGAGGTTTACCTTGAAAGACAAAAGAAAGATTCAGCAGCTAAAGTTAGAACAAAACCAAAAGAAGTTAAGAAGTCAAAAACAGGACTTAAAGCAAAATAAGGGAAAGTCTAAAAAAGACAGGGGCGGATTACTTGACCTTATCTTTAGGAAAGAACCGAAAAGATACACTGTTGAAGATACCATTCCCTATCTTAGACTCTTAAAAAGCGGGATATGTCAGATTGATGAAAAGCATTTTAATAAGAGTATTGCCTTTGAGGATATAAACTATCAGCTTGCCTTAGAAGAAGATAGGGATTTGATTTTTAATCAGTTTGCAAATTTTCTTAATTCCTTTGATCCAAGTGTCAGCATAGAGTTTTCATATATTAATCAGCTTGGCAGAAATGAAGAAATGAAATCAGCTATTCAAATACCGGATAAAAAGGACGGGTTTGACGATATACGCCTTGAGTTTCGAGAAATGCTCAAGAGTCAGATTGTAAAGGGAAATAACGGACTGAAAAAATCAAAGTATGTAACCTTTACGGTGGAAGCGGATAATTTAGAGCAGGCAACATCAAAACTTGAAAGACTGGAGATAGATATATTATCAAGTCTTAAAAGTATGGGAGTAAGAGCAGAAAGCTTGAACGGAGAGGAAAGACTAAAGATACTTCATGATGTTTTAAATCCGAATAAGACCTTTGAATTTTCATATAAAGACTTAAAGAAAAAGGAAAGTACCAAGACATATATTGTGCCTGATGAATTTAACTTTACACCGTCAAGGTATTTTAAGTTTGGAAAGTTTATCGGAGCGGCAAGTCATTTTCAAATCCTTGCAAGTGAGCTTTCCGACCGTATGCTTGCAGAGTTTTTGGATATAGACGATAACATCAATATCTCTTTTCATATCAAGGCAATCGAACAATCGGAAGCCATCAAGATGGTTAAAAGAAAAAATACCGATATTGACAAGATGAAGATTGAGGAAAACAAAAAGGCTGTAAGGTCGGGATATGATATGGACATTCTTCCAAGTGATTTAATTACCTATGGAGAAGATGTAAAAAGTCTTTTAAAAGACCTTCAGACAAGAGATGAAAGAATGTTTGTTGTAACCATTATCTTTATGAACTTTGCAAGGACAATCCAAAAGCTGGACAATACCATTTCTCAAATCAGCTCTATTGCCAATAAGCATAATTGCAAGTTAAAAAGGCTTGACCATTCCCAAGAGCAGGGCTTAATCAGTGTACTTCCTCTTGGGGTAAATAAGATTGAAATTGACAGAGGACTAACCTCATCATCTACGGCAGTATTTATGCCTTTTACCACAGAGGAGCTTTTCATAAATTCGGCGAACAGTTTGTATTATGGACTAAATGCCCTAAGTCATAACCTGATTATGGCAGATAGAAAGAAACTGAAAAACCCAAACGGTCTAATTCTCGGAACTCCGGGAAGTGGTAAGTCCTTTAGTGCAAAAAGAGAAATGGCAAATGCCATTCTTACAACGGATGATGATGTGATTATCTGCGATCCGGAAGGCGAGTACGGAAACCTTGTGCGTCAGTTTAAAGGAGAAGTCATAAAGGTTAGCAGTAAGTCAAAAGACTATCTAAATCCTTTAGATATAAATATGAACTATGGCGATGGGGATGCACCACTGAAAGATAAAGCAAACTTCATTATGTCGATGCTTGAATTAGTAGTTGGTGGTAGTGGTCTTACAGCAGAAGAAAAATCGGTTATAGATAGATGCCTGCCTAAGATTTATGAAAAGTATTTTGAAAATCCAAAGCCTTGTAATATGCCCATTCTTCAAAACCTATATGATATGTTAAAAAATCAGGAAGAAAAAGTCGGGAAAAAACTGGCAACGGAAATGGAGATTTATGTAACAGGTTCTCTTAATGTATTTAACCATCAGTCCAATGTGGACTTAAATAAGCAGCTACTTTGTTTTGACATTAAGGAGTTAGGCTCGCAGCTTAAAAAAATTGGAATGCTCGTTATTCAGGATCAGGTATGGAATAAGGTATCGCAAAACAGAGGGAATAAGGCTACAAGGTACTATATCGACGAGTTTCATTTATTGTTAAAAGATGAGCAGACAGCTTCCTATTCCGTAGAAATTTGGAAAAGATTTCGTAAGTGGGGAGGAATCCCGACAGGTATTACACAAAATGTCAAAGACCTACTGATGAGTAAGGAAATTGAAAATATCTTTGACAATACGGACTTTGTTTTAATGCTTAATCAGGCTTCAGGCGATAGAGAAATTTTAGCAAGGAAACTTAAAATCTCACAGCCACAGCTAAAATATGTAACGAATTCCAATGCAGGAGAAGGACTTTTGTTCTTTGGAAATACCATTGTACCTTTCCTTGATAAGTTCCCGAAAGACACAATTCTTTATCAGAAGATGACAACCAAGCCTGAAGAAGTGAGGTAGGCTTATGGGAAAGAAACTGAAAAAGGACTTTAAGGAAAGGCAAAGGGCAAGGATTGAAAAGGAAAGGCTGCAAAGTAATGGCGGAATAGAGCCTGAAGAAAATAAGCTAAAGCATAATGATGATTACAGAGGGAAAATCGTCCATGACAAAGACAGATTTCAAGATAAGGTTCATGAAAAGGTCAGTAAGAGAAGTGCAGAAACTGAATTAAACGGAAAAACTTCTAAAAGAAATGCAAGGTATAGAGCTTCTGATAAGGATAGCGTAGCTTCTGTAACTGAAACAGAAGGTGTAAGTCAAAAAGAAATTGGAAAAGCTGATTATGATACTGAGGTTAAGGATGGAAAAATCTATGATCCTTTAGGAAAAGACCTCGACAATGACGGAATCATAGACAGATATGACAATGACTTTAGGGACAGCGACTATTTTGAGTCAACCTATGATGTAGAGGATAATCTGCAACATAAAGTAGAAGAGACAAAAAGCTTTTCAAAAAGCCAAAAAGCTCAAAAGAAAAATTATAAGAGAAAAAACTATTCCGATAAGCTCTATACCAGAAAAAAGGACAAAGAAGCCAAAGAGGAAAAGGCTGACAATAAAAAAAGCGGAAAAGAAGCCATTCTTGATAGAGAAAAGAAAAACAGGCTTTCTAAAGAACAGGAAAGAACTTTTAGGGATAAGGCTTCTAAGGTGTCCGCTTTATCAGGACTTGCTAAAGGAAGTGAAACCGTAAGAGATTACTTATCACATGGAAGTGATGAAAATCAAGGGGTAGAGGCAGGAGAAAAAACAGCCGACACAAGCTCAAAACTTATTCATGGCATTAAGAACTATTCAGATAAGAAAAGAGCAAAAAAAGGATATGACCTTACGAATAAGGACTATAAAATCAGAAAGCGAAAATCCAAGTTAGAGTTTCGAGATGCCAAAGAGGAGCTAAAAAAGACACAGGAGTATCAAAAAGCAAATAACTTTAAGCGATTTCAAAAGCGAAAGCAGATGAAAGATTCCATTAAAAGGCAGAACAAGTCAAGGCTTAGAGATCGCATTAAGGAAGGGCTTATAGGAAGTCTTAAAAGTTCAAAGAAAGTTATATTAAGAAAAGCAAAGGGACTTATGATTATTTTCATAGGTCTTATTATTTTGGGAACTTTCTTCATTAACTTTGCTGGGACAGGAATGACAGGCTTTATGAACTCCACAAGTTCTGTTCTTACAACAAGCTATTTGTCAAAGCCAAATGTCCTAAATGAAATCAATCAGAATTTTTCCGCTATGGAAAGTGAGCTTCAAAACGAGGTTGATCATGTCAAAGAAAATTATCCCGGATATGACGAGTACATCCTAAATAACACAGAGTACATCGGTCATAATGTCCATGAGCTTTTATCCTACATTACATCAAGGTGCGGAGAAGTAAAGAATGTATCGGAAGTAAGCTCTGTATTAAATGAGCTTTTTAAGTCCATGTATGATCTTGAGTATAAGGAAGAAGTAGAAATCAGATACAGGACAGTTACAGAAACCTATACCGATGAAGATGGAAATGAATATACCGAAAGCCATGAAGAACCTTATGAGTACAAGAAACTCATTGTAACCCTTCATAAAAGGGAAATGGACAGCATCATAAAGGAAGTCTTTGCAAACTATCCTGACAATCTGAAACACTATGAAGCCTTATTCCTTGCTCAAGGCAATATGGGAGAAGCCTTTGGCAATAGCGATCTGATTGCTTCAAATGGAGGTATCGGAGGCGGAAAAGAGTATGAGGCTTCTACGGAAGTTCAAAAGAAGATTGTAAATGCTGCATACATTACACCATCTCCGGGTGCAGGCTGGTGTGCTATGTGGGTATCGCAGGTCTATCAAAATGCAGGACTTGGATATATCGGAGGAAATGCCTGTGATATGTACCGAAACTACACCTTTACATCAGATAAATCTAAACTCAAGGTGGGAATGCTTGTTGCAGTTGAAAGCAGTAGTAGCGGAAGCAGTGCGGGACTTACCTATGGTCATGTGGGAATTTATATAGGCGATGGCAAGGTAATAGATAATATCGGGCGAATCAGAGTAACTACCTTAGATGATTGGATAGCATCTTTTTGTCAGCATCATCCAGTAGGATATGGCTTCCCACCAAATGTAAACAGATAAGGAGGACACAATTTGAAAAAAGAACTGACAGCAGTAAAAAACAGAATAAAGAAGTTAAAGGATAAAAAGGCTCTGATTGATGAAGAATTGGAGCCTTTGTTCATTCGTGAAGAAGAACTTGAAAACGAAGAAATTATTGCCATTTGCAGAAAGAACAACATTACAATTTCTGATCTTATGGCAAAAGTAAACAGAGAAAAAGCAGAAATGAAAAAGGAGAAAACAAATGAAAACCAGTTTGAAAAATAAAAGAATTACAGCCATTGTTGTAGCTTTTACCCTCTTAATGGGTGGAGTTTTAGGGGTGTTAAAAGTTGGCGCAAAGACAGTATTTGCGTCAAATGAACCGCCTGAAAAGTATGAAACATATTATGAACTGAAATTTGAGGATCATACTTCAGATGACACCTTTAGAGGATTTTATTATGTCGGAAAAGAAAATAAAGAAGGTCAGCCATTGAACTTTAAATTTTTCTTATCAAAATCCTTTGAAGAAAAGGGAGGTGTAGTTGTCGATAAGTATAATGAAACCTTTACCAATGAGAATATGGACAAAGAAAATCAGTTAGATGATCTAAGATACATGACAAAGAAAACTTATCCTTATTATCGAATTCATAATGTAGGGACAGGTGCTTTTACAAGTATCGTTTCTCCAAGAGATAAAGATAATTACTATATTGGAGATATTACAGAAAATGCAGAAGAACGAACTGTAAAAGGAAAGAAAGCAAATGTCATTGTCTATACCTGCCCTGTTCTACAGTTAAATAGAAATATTGAGAAAGTAACGGTTGATTATGAGGGAGAGCTTAAAGAGGAAACAAAGAACGCTATTATTGGCAGAGTAAAAGAAGCAAATCCCAATATCAACAATGTAAAAGAAATCAAGATTGTTAAAGACAAGCTGATTATTGAAACATGGAACAGATTTCATACCGGTGTACCATACCTTGAATTACCTTTAGAGAATTTATATAAGAGAGTAGCGAATGCGTCAGCTCAAACAGACAATAAGGATACAAAGGATCAGGAAAGTCAGACAAAAAGTGAAGTAAAGGTCAAATATCAATATCAGAATGGAAAGGTATATAAGGAGTATTCAGCTTATTTTGATAAAAATCAGGTGATTGACGCTTCTGATCTTGAAATGCTTCCTGATAACATGAGCTTTAATGACGATTTTGTAAACTATACAGTAAAAGGAGATGGAAGCGATAGTATTATCCGAATTGTAAAGAAGTTAGAAAGTAATGCTCAGACGCAGACGGAAAAGCAAAAAACAGAAGATAAGGGAACTCAAACAGAGCTTAGCAAAGATGATATTTCCAAAATGAAAAAGGAATCTAAGGAACTTCAGGAAAAACTTGATAAGCTAAATCAGGAGATTAAGGACAAGGATAAATTAAGCGACAAGCAAAAGGAGAAAATCAAAGACCTTGAGGAAAAAATAGATAAGCTGAAGGAAAAACTTGAAAAGGGCAAAGACGATAAGGACTTATCGGCGGATATGAAAAAGGAGATTGAGAAGCTAACTGAGAAAATTAAGGAGCTTGAGAAAAAGACGAATGAGGTTGGCAAGGCTACAGTTACGCATAATCCTACTGTAACACCAATCAGCCCTATCTCCGGAATGAAAACAGGAACAGGAAACTTTCCTCAAACATCTGTAAGTGATACGGGTAAAGGCTCGTCATCACAGGATAATACAGGAAAGATTACAAAGGACACAAATGTTGGCAAGACCGATGGAAAAGAAAAAGAAGTTCGTTATCCCAATAAGCTGACACCGAAACAACCTGCCAATAACAGCAGTCAGGATTCCTCTATGGATGGTTCAAGTAAGAATGTAAATACCAATAAAGGAGTTGCTTCTGCTCCATCAAAGGCACGAGGAACTGTTACGGAAAATAAGGATAATGCCAACAATGATTATCCAATTCACCATAATGACAGTAAAGATAATAAAGAAACGGATAAATATTCTGCTGATGCAAGACAGTTTGTTACCTTTACTACTAAGAATGGCAAGACTTTTCATCTAATCATCAATCACGATGAGGATAGCGAAAATGTCATGCTCCTAACAGAAGTATCCGAAGATGATCTCCTTAACATGGTTGAAAAGAAAGAAGCTCCAAAACAGGAAATCACAAAGGAAGAACCTGAAAAAGAAGAACCTAAACCAGTGAAAAAAGAAGAAAGCAGCAATATGGGAACTTACTTAATTCTCATTCTTGTAGTAGCCGGAGCATTGGGAGCAGGATATTATTTTAAGGTCGTTAAGAAAAAGGAAGATAAGGAGCTTGAAGGCTTTGAGGAGGAAGATGATGATTTCTTTTCAGAGGCAGAAGAAAGTGAAAATGAAACAGATGAAACAGAAACAGAAGATAAAGAAGATGATGAGTTAGAGTAGATTTGCACCTAAAACTATACAATATTTTGGGCAAAATACAGGGCGAGAGAGTAACATCTTTCGCCCTCTTATTTTGAAAAACAGGAGGATAAATATATATGAAACTTGTAATTGCTGAAAAGCCAAGTGTTGCAATCTCTATTGCAAAAGTGATTGGAGCTACAAAAAAGAAAGACGGATATTATGAAGGAAACGGATATAAGGTAAGCTGGTGTGTTGGACATTTAATTAAAATGGCAAATCCGGAAAGCTATGATGAAAAGTATGCTAAGTGGAATATGGCGGATTTACCGATTATTCCAAAGGAATATAAGTATGAGATTGCAAAGTCCACAAAGAAACAATTTACGATTCTTAAAAAGCTCATGAACGATAAGGACATAGACATCGTGATAAATGCTTGCGATGCAGGGCGTGAGGGAGAAGCAATCTTCAGGCTTGTATATAATCAGGCAAATTGTAAAAAGAAGATGAAACGCCTTTGGATTTCATCAATGGAAGATAGTGCAATTAAAGAGGGCTTTGATAACCTAAAAGATGGAAGTTCTTACGATAATCTTTTTGAGTCTGCACAAGCAAGGGCGATTGCAGATTGGCTTGTGGGAATGAATTTAAGCAGACTGTATTCGTGTCTATACAAGCAAAATTACAGTGTGGGCAGAGTGCAGACACCTACCCTTGCCATGATTGTAAATAGAGATGATGAGATAGCAAATTTTAAGAAAGAAAAATATTTTACAGTCGAACTTTCTATGAATGGTTTTACACTATCAACAGATAGAATTGATGATGAAATAACAGCGGAACAGCTCTTAAATTTAGTAGGCGATAAGATAGAAATTACCGATGTTATTCAAAAGGAAAAGATAACAAAGCCTGAGCTGCCATTTGACCTTACAACGCTTCAAAGAGAGTGCAATAAGTATTTTGGATATAGTGCAAAGCAGACATTAGATTATGCTCAAAGCCTCTATGAGAAGAAACTTATCACATATCCTCGAACAGACAGCAGATGCTTAACGGAAGATATGATTGTAAGTACGGTTAATAACATTTTAGGGAAAAATGATTTTGATACAGAGCGTATCAAGACGGTATTTAACTCTAAAAAGGTTACAGACCATCATGCGATTATACCGACAGCAAGCAGTATGAATGAGGACTTAACTTCTCTTCCGGAAAGTGAATTGAAGGTATATGAACTTATTTTAAATAAGCTACATGCAAGTGTAGGCTATCCTTTAATTGAGAATACAACGAAGATTGTGGCTGAATTTGATGGATTTGAATTTACAAGCAGTGGCAAGGTGATTGTAGATGAAGGCTTTACCAAATACCTAAACGAATATGTAAAAAAGAAAAATGAAGATACAGTGCTTCCGGATGTAAAGATTGGTGATGTATTGAGCATTGAAAACAAAGAAATAAAAGAAAAGTACACTCAACCAGCTAAGCATTTTACGGAAGATCTTCTCCTAAAGGCGATGGAGCTTGCAGGAAATGATGCCTTAGAAAAAGGCGTAGAGGTGGAAAGAAAAGGACTTGGAACACCTGCAACAAGAGCAGGGATTATTGAAAATCTGATTTTCAAGGGATTTGTAGAAAGAGATAAAAAGAACCTTATTGCTACTCATAAAGGAATCAGCCTTGTAACGATTGTATCCGATACTTTTAAATCGGCAGAAACAACAGCAAAGTGGGAAATGGAGTTATCGGATATTGCACAGGGAAAATCTTCAAAGGATAATTTTTTGGGAGCGATTGAAAATGAGATAAAAGAAGTGGTTTCAACTTATACCAAGTAAGATGCCACTGATTTCAAGGTGGAAAAAATGCCTTAAAAATGCTATAATATAAAATAATCAATGTAATGATTGAGAGGTGATTATGTGTCTAAAATAAATGTTGAAGGTTCAGAAATCAGCATTATTGCTATAGATAATAGGGATTACATTTCTTTAACAGATATGGTTAGAAATATTGAGAACGGATCTGCTTTAATAGAAAAATGGCTTAGAAACAAGAACACAATAGAGTTTTTAGGTATTTGGGAAGAAATGTATAATACAAATTTTAATTCCCCCGAATTCGAGGGAATTAAAAATGAAGCAGGATTTAACCGATTTATTTTATCTGTTAAGCAGTGGGTAGAAAAAACGAACTCTATCGGTATAGTTGCGAGAGCAGGAAGATATGGCGGAACTTATGCTCACAAAGATATAGCATTTGAGTTTGCTTCTTGGGTATCTCCATACTTTAAATTGTATTTGATTAAGGAATTTGAACGCCTAAAGGAAGAAGAACAAAAGAAGTTAGGCTGGGATATAAAAAGGAATTTGGCAAAAATCAATTATAGGATTCATACAGATGCCATTAAAAATAAGCTTGTACCTGAAAAACTTTCAAAAGAAAAAATCAACTTTATTTATGCAAGTGAGGCGGATATTCTAAATGTTTCTTTGTTTGGAATAACAGCGAAAGAATGGCGTGATGAAAATCCAGATTTAAAAGGCAATATTAGAGATTATGCAGATATATCGCAGCTTGTATGCCTTTCTAATCTTGAAAATCTTAATGCGGTATTTATAAATGAGGGCATGAGTCAATCTGAAAGACTGGAAAAACTAAATTCAATAGCAATTGAACAGATGAAAATATTATCAGAGAGTGAATCAATTAAAAAGTTGAAATAAAAGGATAATATCAATATGTAGTACAAAGGTGATTAGAGTAAAATCTAACCA
>NZ_ADJN01000036.1:0-50050 GCF_000178095.1 Peptostreptococcus anaerobius 653-L
CCAGTATACACTGGCTTTTTCTAATTTAAATCTTCAGGATGTACAACCTTTATATTGTCCATTTGCTGCTTAAATCCAGCCCTGAAATTATCCAAAAATTCTTTTCTTAACTGAGCTCTCTCTGACTCTTCCTTAGATGTTAAGGCTCTTTCTTTTGCAATTTTTGCAAGTTCATTTATTCTAGCTAATTTTTTTGAATCAAATTCATTTACTAAATCCATACTTTCCTCCTTACTATTATAGTAATTCAATATACAAACTACAGCTTCTAATTATACTATACAAGTCTAATTAATTCAATCATAACAAATAAAACTAGGACTTTAATATCTATTTTCCAGCATCATAAAACTCAATTAAGCCTTGTCTAATAATATTTATAGCTTCCCTAATCCTACTTATATTTTCGCTTACAATATTCACCCTAAAATACCTATCATCTATATCATTATCAAAATATTTTGCCCCAGACTGGACAACTACACCCTTTTTGTATATAAAATCAACAAAGTCTCTTGAGTAATAACCTCTTCTTAACTCTATAAAAAAGTTTAGGCCTCCATCATTTTCAACAATTGACACCAAGCCATCTAACCTAGACCTTATATATTTATTGGCTAGTTTATACTTTTCACAGTAATTTTTCTCCATAACCATGAGGTTTTCTTTCCAAGCAGGCATCTCCATATAATAGTACATTGCTTTTTGAATAAGAGGAGATGTAGATATATCTGTAGAATATTTAGATATATGCATACGACTTGAAAGCTCCAGTGGCAAATTCATTAGGCCCAACCTCAGACCTGGCATCAGAATCTTAGAAAAACTCTTTATATATATGACCCTATTGTAAGTATCATAAGTCTTCATAGGCATATTGTCTTCTGACATAAATCTAAAATCGCTTATAAAGTCATCCTCTAGTATATAAAAATCATATTCTTGAGCTAATTCAATCAGCTTTTTCTTCTTGTAAGTAGAATATGATATTCCTGTAGGATTTTGAAAATTTGGCATTACATATAGTAGTTTTGGCCTTATCTTTTCAAGCTTTAGCTTTAGGATGCCTATGTCTAGTCCATCACTTAGCATTGGTATAGATATTATCTTGGCTCCCCTGGATTTTAGGACCTCTATTGCACCAGAGTAGCTAGGAGACTCTATAAAAACAGGGTCCGAATAATTTATAAGACTCTTACAGACTATGTCTATACCCTGCTGGCCCCCAGATATAACCATTATGTTTTCTTCCCTGCTCATAATCTTGAACTTTGACAGGTACTTAGAAAAAGACTTTTTAAGTTCCTTTAGGCCATCGCCATCATCATATGCAAGTATCATGCTAAAATCTTCTTCCACAGCAGTATTTATAGCCCTCTTAAAATCTTCAACTGGGAAAATATCTACAGGCGAACGTCCACCATCAAGTCTATACATATCCTTGTTGTCAAGATCTATATTTTTTGTTATCTTGCGACGATAGGATACGTAGGTACCACTACCCTCTCTCTTACTTATATAACCTGCCTGCTCCAATATATTGTAAACCCTTACAACAGTAGCATTACTAATATTCAACTTATTAGATAGGGACCTAATTGCAGGTAACTTTTCATCATACTCCAATTTACCAGATATAATCATATCCTTTATTTTTGCTACCAGCTGTAGATACTTACTCTCATCTTCCCCAAATTCTAGATAGTACTTATTTAAATCCATATAATCACCACCATCACAAGTTCATACATATAAAAAGGTGTTGCCTAATACAAGACAACACCTATATATCCAAAACACCGTAGACCATTTAAATTCACACCCGAGATTCACCCAGGTGGGTGACCTGTCATACAATTTCTGGTTTCCTAGGTTATAATAAGCTAGGCCGTCCATACTAATAGTAGAACTCGGTCTCCCGTATTCAATATGTAGGTTGAACTTATATATAGCCATCACGTATGCTTCAGTTAAGTATATTATATACTATTTTATGCTTTTTTTAAAGTGCTTGACCTATAAAAAATATTTCTTTTTGTGGTCCCAATGTCTTGACTTATTTGTTATTTCTGTCCAAAACACTCTCTCTATCCATTATCCTATATGGTAGAGCCACGCTCTTTTCGGTTATTTCAAGGCCACCTATTAGCTTGATTATAATTCTTATTGCGACTGCTCCCATATCAAATAAAGGTTGATACACAGATGTCAACTTAGGTCTATAAATCTTGGCTAATTTCACATCATTAAATCCAGCCACTGATATGTCTTCCGGAACCTTATAGCCCATGTCAAAACAAGCATTGATTGCTCCAACAGCTGCCTCATCACTTGTAGCAAATATTGCATCTAACTTTTCTCCCTTGCCTAGAAGTTCTTTTGCAGCTGCATATCCATCACTATAATTTGTACCAGATGAAACAACTAGTTCTTCCCTATAATCTATTTTAGCTTTTTCTAGGGCTTCTTTGTAACCCTCTAGTCTCTCATTGGCTAGGTCTGATATGTGATAGTTAGTAACCATCAAGGCTATATCCTTATGTCCTTTTTCTATCAAAAATTCAGTCATATCCCTAGCAGCTGGCCTATTCTGAGCTGATACATTGTATATATCAAAGTTTCTATTAGTCTTACTGATATAAACTGCCGGTATACCACTGTTGTCTAGCTGATCTACCAATTCCTGGTCAAGATCCCAACATATCATAACTATGCCCTCTACTTGCTTTGCCCTAAGTAGGTTTATGCTCTTCTTTTCAAGTTCCTTTTCAGAGTATGTATTGGCAAGCAAGATATCATAGTTGTACATCTTAGATATTTCTTCTATACCATTTAGTATCTCCGCTGCGAAAGGATCTGTAACCTCAGGTACTATCACTCCTATTAGCTGGCTCTTCTTAGTAACAAGACTCCTAGCTAGGGGGTTTGGTACATAACCAGTCTCTTTTATCACATCCAAAACACGTTGCTTGACCTCGTTAGTTACAGGCTTAGAATCATTTATTACTCTAGAAACAGTAGATATCGACACACCTGCTTCTCTGGCTACATCTTTAATTGTTGTCGGCTTTTTAATAACCATCTTGTGTTCTCCTCCCCATTTATACTTATCACGCTATAAATTTCATTAATAAAGTATTACCCATATTATTTACATTACCATTAATCTTTTTTATTATTTAATCAAAATTACTTCACAAAAATGTTTTCTCACAATCTATTATATAACATATTTACTAATAAATACATAGATTTACTTTTTTTTTATTGAAAAATGCCTCAAAATATATTATTATACTCGTATATGAAAAGACTTATATATTATGGTTAAATTTAGAGGAGGATATTATGTTTGAAAAAGTAAGAGAAATCATAGCAGAACAGCTAAGTGTCGATGATATTGATTCAATAACACCTGAAACAAATCTTCTAGAAGATCTTAATGCAGATTCACTTGACGCTGTAGAAATTATTATGAATATCGAAGAAGAATTTGATATGAAGATACCTGACGAAGATATAGACCAGGTTAGAACTATCAATGATATTATTTCCTATATCGAAGCTAGGGCTTAATTTCCAATATCTACTAATACAAAATAGAGTCTCCTATCTGTTTACACAGTAGCTAGACTCTATTTTTACTTGCTCAAATTTTACCTGCTCTATTTTTCCTCGTAAAACTCTATGTTCTTGATTCTTATATCTACAGTACCATCCGGATTCTGAGTTATTGTATACTTCATGGGATCTTCAAAGTCTTCTAATAGTCCCTTTATATCAAAGCCTGTATTAGTTTTAATAGACCTTCTCTTCAATTTCTTTTCTACCCATGTCTTGTCAATTGGAAAGTCCTCATTTATTTCTTTTTCTTCAAGCAATTCCTTGTAACTCTCTTGTCTTTCAGGATCGCTTATAGATTCTTTAATAAACTTTGATATTGATACATCATTGCCCTCTTTAAGGGTATGGTTGAGTATGCTTCTGATTCCCTCTGCCTCTTTGACATTATTACCATAGGCATTTGTAATCCAATTTTCAGTTGTATTTCTAAATGATTTAGTAAGGAATTTTTCGTCCTTTACCTTGTGGGCCTTTATAAAATCAGTTACAAAGCTTGAGTCCGTCTCCTGTTTTTCAGCCAACTTGTCTAAGATTTCAAGCTGCCACTCATCATTTATACCATTTACTCCTATTAGGGCTGCATGTACTATCTTCTGGGAGTCTTGGATACCTATGTCATTTGTGACCATCTTTATAGATACTGTCTGCTTGTCATCGTCATATCCAATATCATGAGTGTATAGCTTTTTGTAATCCAGTTTGATTATAGCTACCCCCTTTTGGTCCTTGTGGGTATATAGGACTACTGCCAAATCACAAGACTCCAACTCTGCATTTATCTTCATTGAATCAAATAAAAACCTAGCTATTCCCTGTGAACTCACTACAAAGGATGGCTCCTCATTTAAAATATGGTCAGCGCAGATTCTTATTTCATTGTCCTGGTATGAGTCAAACTTAGCCTTTCTTAAATCATCATCTCTCAATATCCTTCTTATAACCTTCTGGTAAAAGGCATCTGTCTCTGGTGTTATTGTATTCTCAACATCATTTAGTATTGGAAATTCCGAATTCTTGTCCAATACGTGTATTATAAACTTATTAATTATCATTTTAATCTCCTGTCTACCTATTCTATCCTAGATTTAAACACTAACCATAAATACTATAGTAGCGTATATTCTTATATTTTTTCACACTTATCCAAAAGCCTTACCATATCATCTGGAAGGTCTGCCACTAGCTCAATTTCATTTTTCATCCTAGGTTGATTAAAAACCAACTTCCTAGCATGAAGGGCCTGTCTACCAATCAAGTTATCCTGTAGTTGACCATACAGCTCATCAGAGACTATTGGATGGCCAATATAATCCATGTGAACCCTAATTTGGTGGGTCCTACCTGTCTCTAAGCTAATCCTTAGTAAGCTTATCAAATGTCCCTCACAGTCCTTATAGGAGCCTATAAGACTATAGTGGGTAATAGACCTCTGCCCCCTTGGGTCTACAATTCTTTTTATGGAATCCTCTGTCTCCCTATAGATCGGTTGGTCTATTGTGGCTTCTTTATGGTCAGGTACACCATTTACTATTGCATAGTACTCCTTTTCAACCAACTTGTCTGACATATCCGAAGACAACTTGTGGTGGGCATAGGCATTTTTGGCAACTATAACTAGGCCTGATGTGTTCATATCCAACCTGTTGACAAACCTAACCCTCACATCTTGTCCTTCTTGGTCCAAATGGTAGCTTAGGTGGTTGGCTAGGGTATTTTGATAGTGGCTCTTGGTAGGATGTACAACCATAAATGGAGGTTTATCCACAACTACAAGGTCAAAATCCTCATACAATACCCTTACATTTAGGTCTTGACCCTCAAAATCAGACCCTTCCTCTATTATCGGTATTTCTATTATATCCCCTTTATCTACATGGAGTGTAGGCTTTGTATATTTACCATTGACATATATATTTTTTTCTCTTTTTAGTCTTGATATAGACCTAGCTGAAAATCCAAGTTCATCTCTTAGTAGGTCTTGAATCTTTATCTCTTTATCCACACTGATAACAAACTTATCCCAACTTTGCTCATCTTTTATAAACAAAATACCTCTCTCCTCTTTACTTATTTTGTACAGTCTCTTCAATATGCTTATATATTATAACACAAGTGGCTACCAATATGATATAATTACTATGTTAATTAATTTTCAAAATTGCGAGGATGATATTATGGCAAGGACAATAACATTCAGGTCAAATGAACTTGAAATATCTAAAAAAGTTAAAGATATAATGGAGGATAAATTCAAAAAAAATGGCTTTGCAACTAGTGATAAACTAGAATCTGATACAGAGCTTGTGATATCAGTCGGTGGTGATGGCTCTTTTCTAAAGGCTGCCAGGGACCTAGACTTTCCCGATCTTCCCTTTATATGTGTAAACACTGGACACCTTGGATTTTTTGCTGAAATACTGCCAGATGAAGCTGAAATAGATTATTTTATAGATTGCTACCAGAGAATGTATTTTGAGGTCAATGAAATAGACCTACTAGAAATAGAAATACTTGACAATGAAGGTAAAACAATAAAACAGGCTATTAATGAATTGGTAGTAAGGGGCAATAGGTCAAGAACTGCCCACCTCATCCTACATGTAAACGGCAATTATATGGAGACCTTTAGTGGAGATGGACTTATCATATCAACATCCACTGGATCTACTGCCTACAATTACTCAGCTGGTGGTAGCATAGTTGATAACAGGCTTAAAATTATGCAGATAACACCAATATCTCCAATAAGCACCAATGCATTTAGGAGCTTTACATCTAGTATCATCCTTCCATCTGAAGATAGCGAAATCTCTATAATTCCTGAATACAAAAACGAGGCCACTATAATTTTGGTAATCGACGGTGAAGAAACAAAACTATCTAATGTAAGATCAATCAAGACTAGACAATCTAAAAAACAGGTCAAGCTTCTTAGACTTTCTGACTATGAGTTCTGGGATAGGGTCTATATGAAGTTTTTAAAGACATACGATTATAAGGCCGACGAACTTAGGAGAAGATAAGCTATATAGGCTCTTGTTTATAATATTAAAGGGACTGACTCATAAGTCTCAGAGAATAAAAAAATGCTAAATTCAACTAAATAAATGGTTGAAATTTAGCATTTTTATTTTTGCTTTTTTGTAAAAACTTATCTTTGGCTCTGACCCTTGTAACTAATCTTGGTCCTTGCCGCTTTCCTTTTCAATGTACTCCTTAAAACTGATCTCGTCATCATCTTTTTCAACTTTTACTACATTGATCTTTATCCTACCTATCCTGTTTTTATCCAAAGATAAAATCTTTATCTTGGTTGACTCTGAAAGTTCAATTTCTTGTCCTTCTTCAGGTAGCCCGTTGATGTATCCCATTATGTAACCACCTATTGAATCAAATTCCTCTGACTCTAGTTCTTCATACAAAAACTCATTTACATCAGCTATCTTGGTAGACCCATCTACTATATATTCATCCTGCTTGACCATAACTATATCATCGTCCTCTTCATCATACTCATCGTCAATATCACCGACAAGAACTTCTATTATATCCTCTACAGTCAATAGGCCAGATGTTCCTCCGTACTCGTCTAATACTATAGCTATCTGGGCCTTAGCCATCTTCATATCTTCTAAAAGATGTGATATCTTCTTAAACTCATATGTGAAAAATGGCTCTCTCATATAGTCCCTGACCTTGAAATTTTCTTCCTGGTCATCAGTTAAAAATACTATATCCTTGAAATTGAGTATACCTATTATATCGTCAACAGAATCTTCAAACACAGGCATCCTAGACATTTTTTCGTTCTTAAATATCTCTAGTGCCTCATCATAACTAGCATCTGCCTCTATCGTTATCATGTCCTTTCTCTGGATCATAGCATCCTCTGCCTTCATATCACCAAACTCAAAGACATTGTTTATTATCTCTCTTTCTTCCTGCTCTAACACACCTTCTTCATGACCTACATTTACCATAAGCTTTAACTCTTCTTCTGTAACAAGAGACTTGGGATCATCATCCTTAATACCAAAAATCTTGAATATTATGGTTGTGATAAGGTTCATTACAAAGACTATTGGCGTCATAACTATAATCAAAATGTTTATGATCTTAGCAACCGATAGACAAACTCTCTCCTTGTTATTAGAACCTAGAGTCTTTGGTGTAACTTCTCCAAATACCAGTATTATAATTGTCATTATCGCAGTAGACATAGCCACACCCTGACTGCCAAACAAGGACAGTAAAAGAGATGTAGATATAGAAGTGGCAGCAATGTTTACCACATTGTTACCGACTAAAATCGTACTTAAGAGTTTTTTGGGTTCACTAGTAATCTTTTCAACTACATTAGCTCCCCTTACGCCTTCTTCTTTCAAATGCCTAATCTTCATCTTGCTTATCGACATCAAGGCTGTTTCTGATGCTGAGAAAAAACCTGACAAAATCACCAATATCACCAATACTACTACTTGAATCCACAAACTGCCAGATTCCAATAAAACCACGCTCCTTATTTATCTCTTTTGTTTTTTACTTAATATCTCAAGTATACTATACCACATATAAGATATCTATTCTACTTAAATTTGAATTTCATCCTATTGATCAGAGAGTTACTCATCTTTTCACCTTCTTCAACGCCTAGAATCCTAGTAAGAACATGGCTAATATCTATATCTTTTGGTCTCATCATACCTGTACACGTAGCACAGTATGTGTAGACCTTCTCACCATTCGCCTGGGCCTTAATATCTTCCTTGAAGCCAGATGACAAGTCAGGTTCTCTAACACCTGCACAACCACCTGCTCCACAGCATTGTTCGTTGAGGTTTATAATCTCTGTATTTGGCATAAACTGAGCCACCTTTTCTGCTAAGTAGTTTGATTCCCTATCAGGACAAGGTCTAAACATATTGATTTTTTCTTCATCAAAATTCTGACCTAGACCCAATTCTTTTAACTTGGTATATATGTCGACCATCTTGACATTTAACCTACCAGCTAGATAATAATAGCAGTTGGGACAGACCATAATAAGTTCTTCTATACCCATGTCATCAAGCTTCTTCTGTATTTTTTCGATGATGTCTAATTCCTTATCTTTTAGGCCTAGTTCGGATATAGGCTTGCCACAACAATCAAATATAACCCCTATATCGAATTCTTTCATCATGTCTATAAGTGTATTGGCAGTATTAGGTGTATAAGAAAGGAAGTTGCAACCTGTAAATATAGCAGACTTGACTCCCCTGGCATTCTTATAGTTTTTAAACTTGTAATTGTATTTTTCTAGTACTATACCAGAATATCCTTTCTTAGCCAGCTTGCCGCCATTGTTTTTGACTTCATTTCTTCTGTGCTTGATACCTATTGCAGCCCCATCTATATCAACTGGACATACAATCTTACACTTATTACATAAAAAACAAGAATAGGCAAGCTCACTGTGTTCTTCAAAGTTTTTTAAATCCATATTGTATTTTGTTAGGAATGTACAATTCCTGGTACAGGCTCCACAATGTATACAATCTTTTGCAAGTTCAATATCGTAGTAAGACATATCTGCCTCCTTCAATTATCATTGTTTTATAAAGCCAATTATCCTGTAACTAACTCTTCTTTAATCTTTTTTCCTTTTCATCTGCCTTTTTGGATACATATTTACCGAGCATTATCGATATAATAGTCAATAGTACTACAAATACTATTGACCAAATAAATTCAGGTGACCTAATATCCAATATTTTATCTCCTACATTTAAAAATATCACTGTACCTGGTAATATACCCAAAATAGTAGCTAGTGAATAAGAAACAAAGGAAATTTCAGTAAGTCCAGATGCATAATTTATAACGTTATATGGCATTACAGGAATTAACCTGCAAATAAATACAACAAAAAATCCATCTCTTTTACCTAATTTCATAAACCTATTCCACCACTTTTCGGGCATCTTCCTCTCTAGATAAGATGCAACCAAATCCTTGGCTAGGAGCTTGGCCATCCAAAACATGATTGATGAGTTTACAACAGCACCTACAATTGTATATATAGACCCATCTATCAGACCAAACGATAACCCTCCTGCAAGTGCCAATATTGGTACCGGAAAAAAGAAAACGGGAAGCACGGCCCATACAAATATATAGGCGATTGGGGCCAATACACCAAATCCATTGACCCAATCACGAATACTTTGAGCTGTGATTCCCCTCAAAAAGAACTTATAAAACAAAAATAATAAAACCAAACCCAATACTATAGATATTGTTTTTTTGTTTATCTTTTTTGTCATTTAAATCCATCCTTGTTCAAATAATTTATATATCCTATACTTCTTCTCCAGCCTTCTTCTTCTGCTTGTCATTGTAGATCTTTTTAGCAATACCTATCATTATAGATAATGCGAACAATGTCAATAGACCCACGAATAACTTCTGAGCACCACCAGTTAGGGTTCCTCCGACGTATGAATAAACTATTGTCGCTGGCAACTGACCAACACCCGTTGCAATAAAGAATGACCAGAAACTCATATTTGTAAGTCCTGCTCCATAGCTTACAAAGTCAAAAGATACGAATGGAAGTAGTCTACAAATCAATATCGCATACTTACCGTATCTTTCAAAAAATACATCAACGCTCTCCATAGCACCCTTGCTTGTAAGTCTTTCAACAAAGTCTCTACCAAGGGCTCTCGCTAGGAAGAAGCAAAGGGCTGCACCAGCCATTGCTGATGACCAAGAAAGCATAGCTCCCTTCACCCAACCAAATATAGCTGCATTAGATAATGTTATCAAGAATGCTGGTATCGGTGCAGCTATAGACTGTAAAACCATAAGAATAAATGACACTACAGCTGCCATCTTTCCATATGACCTCAAATATGCAATTACTACCTTCGTATCCAGCTTAGATATAGTTGCAAA
Organism: Peptostreptococcus anaerobius 653-L; assembly: GCF_000178095.1. Lineage (NCBI taxonomy): Bacteria > Bacillati > Bacillota > Clostridia > Peptostreptococcales > Peptostreptococcaceae > Peptostreptococcus > Peptostreptococcus anaerobius. The sequence goes on from NZ_ADJN01000036.1 coordinate 10,564, forward strand.
AGCCTCATTAGTCTTATAGCGCACTGTAGGGACAAAATAATACACACCTAATAAAATCGCTATAAATAGCAAGGCTATTATTCTTTCTTTTTTTCTTTTTCTCTTTAAATGGGCTACTTCTTCCTCAGATTTTTCCTCCCTAAGGTCACTCAGCCTAACTTGTTCTTGCTTCATAGCCTTTTTTTCTGCCCTAGTATAGTACTTTTGGTACTTGTCTTGTGTAAGTACTATATACAGGTTTATAAAGTTAACTATAGCTATAATAACAATTGTTGGAACAAGTATCTCTCTAACAGGCCCATTGTACATTATAGTTTCCTTGACTACGTACTGTAGGCTGACTAACTTGCCAGACACTGCACCCACTACAAGTATAATAGCCTCTAGAATGAAAAATGTATATCTCTTGTTTATAGTTGAATATGCAAGCCCCAATAACAAGCCAAAACCTGTAAATATATACATAACAAGAGGATGACCTACCATCATCTCATAGTTCACACTAAAGAATAAAAGTAGGCATACCAAAAGTCCAATGGCAATACCCGTCGTTAAATGATAAAACAACGCTCTTAATCTCTTCACTTATTACTCCTTAATTTACTACTCAGCTAACTTATAAGTTACTGCTACAAATGTACCATCTTCTGGCAATACATCCGCATTACCTGTAAATGCTACTTCATTTCTTTTTTCTACTGCACCGTAAGTATATGTAGTATTAGATATTATACCTACTGGACAAGAATCTAGACAAGAAAGGCAACCAGTCTTCTTAGTCTTAGCTCTTTCAAGATTACCACCAAATCTAAAATCTATCTTCTTTCCATTTGAATCTTTTACTACATCATTGATATCATATGCCTTATCAGCACCATCCCAAGTTACTGTTGCAGTTAATTTAGATCCTTCAACATGAGTAGTTGTTGCATTATCTGGGTTCATATTCTCTCCTGCCTTTGCACCGATTTCAACTAAACCATTATAGAACTGTTCTGGTGTTGCATAGGCCGTAAATATTGACTTAGTACCGTTACTTCCTGATTTTTCAACTGAAGCATGTCTAGTAGGCTCAGTAAAATACTTACCATTCACCTGAGAAAGAACTGTCACAGTCTTTGCCTTCTTGTCTACGATGATTGGGTTCTTTTCAGATACCTCAATTTTCATCTTTTCCTCTGTCTTTGTTGCTTCCTTCTTGGATTCCTCATTCTTTTTAGAACTACATCCAACCATACCAACTAATGATAGACAAAGTAGTCCTGCCATAATTTTTCTACTTAATTTCATAATACCATACCTCCTAGGCGTATTTTTCTTTCCTTTAATTATAACATGATTTTAAAATTTGAATAGTAAAAGCCATATTTTACCTATTTTAATTTTGAATAGCATCTCAAGATTTTTTCTATACTTATTATAATCATTTTTTATTTTAAAAATAATTCCAATAATATATTTATTCAAACTTACTAATCAATCTTTTTCATATCATTTAAAAACGCCTTATAGCCCTTGTATGCTTCATATATATCTGCCTTTGAAGTAACTTCCATAGGTGCATGCATTGATAAAACTGCGACCCCTGAATCTATTACATTCATACCTTGTCCTGCTAGTATATAGGCTATGGTTCCACCACCACCTTGGTCTACCCTTCCAAGCTCTGCTGTATGGTAGCCAACTTCATTGTCATCCATTATAGACCTAAGTGCAGCAATATATTCCGCATTTGCATCATTAGAACCTGACTTACCTCTAGCACCAGTATACTTATTAAACACCAAGCCCATACCAAAATGAGCAGAATTTTGCTTTTCATATACATTGGAATATAATGGATCATAGGCAGCACTAACATCAGAGGAAAGCATAGTTGAATTTCTCATTGCCCTCCTGACGGTCATTGAATCCCCTATATCCATAAGATTTACAAGTTCCATAAGACTATCTTCAAAGAACCTAGACTGCATACCAGTAGCTCCAGTTGACCCTATTTCCTCTTTGTCAACCAATATACAACAAGACGTCCTAGCTGGATTTTCGACTTCTAGCATGGCATATAATGATGTAAAGGCACATACCCTATCATCCTGGCCATAACCTATTACCATTGACCTATCAAGACCACAATCCCTTGCCTTGCCAGCAGGTACTATTTCAAGCTCTGCAGATAAGAAGTCTTCTTCTTCAAAGCCATACTTATCTTTTAGAATTTTTAATATATTGGACTTAACCAGTTCTTTTTCTTCTGAATCCTTCAAACCTCTTGAACCCAATAAGAGGTCCAAACCCTCCCCTTCTATAACTACGTTAGCCTTCTTCTGCATCTGGTCTTGAGCTAGGTGAATCAAGAGGTCGGTTATAACAAATACAGGATCATTATCATCTTCACCTATTACTATATCAATTTTACTCCCATCTTTTTTGACTACCACACCGTGGATTGCCAGTGGTATTGTAACCCATTGGTACTTCTTAATACCACCATAATAGTGAGTGTCAAGGTAGGCAAGGCCCGTATTTTCATACATGGGATTTTGTTTTACATCTATCCTAGGAGAATCAAGATGGGCCCCTAATATATTCATCCCATCTTCAATAGGTTCCCTACCTATGTTAAACAAAACTATTGTTTTACCCATGCACTTAGCGTAGACTTTATCACCTGCTTTTACAGTGTACTTACCCTTAATAAGATCCTCTAGGTTCTTATAACCCTTATCTATAGCCTTTTTTTCAATTATGTCGACACATTCTCTCTCTGTCTTACCAAGATCTAAATCTTTTTTATATTGTTCAGCTAGCCTTTCTACTTGACCTAATTGTTTTTCGTCATAAACTTCCCACATATTTTTTCTATACATCAAACCACCTCTAATTCATTTTGTAATTTATATATAATTTATTTCTCATATTCTAATTTGTGCTTTACTTTCCTTTCCACATAACCATATAAAGCTGCAAATCCTACAGAGGCTACAGGCCATATAATCCAAGACCTAGACCAGTCTTCAGTTATAAAACTATAGCCTAGATATATGGCTGTGACAGTTGAGAAAAACACTCCAGGCAGCCATCCTATCTCTTTTTTCACCAATTTCCTATAAACTCTGCTTTCTTCGTCCTCTAGTATTTTTTTAAATGACGATTTTATACTACTGGCCTTTATTATTGTCATAACACCTATGCCAATCATAAATAACATTAGGCCGACACTCGCACCCATATATGTTTCTTCAAGATCCATACTACTAGCAACTACTACTGGTATAACTCCTAGAATTATAGCTACTACTCCTAGGGCTATATTCATATCGCCAATATGGGCATATGCTTCTTTTTTTCTTTTAATACTGGCCTCTACTCCATAAGCTAACTCTAAGACTTCCTTTTCTATATAGGAAAATTTTTCAGCCCTAGACGCCCTAGTGAAAAATATATATACTGCGATAGCTATCATAATAAACATTATAGAAACACCTATTGCACTGGCTAGGCTCTCTCTTAAGACATTAGGTTTAGATTCTGATATAGATTCCAAAATTATCAGTATTATTGATGACCATATACATAGGGCAACACCAAATCCTACCTCTAGGCTGTTTTTCTTTTCTAGGTCTAAATAGGCGTCTGCTTCTTCAATTGTTACAAATGTCTTGCCTTCTTTTTTATAGTCCTTTTTGATATCAGAGCTCGTAATTTCTTGACTACTAGAATTTAACTCTAGTATTTCATCATTAGCTCCTTCTTTTAACAAGTAATCAGTTGTAACACCGAATACCTCACTCATCATAACTATTTTTGCCATATCAGGAATAGATACTCCAGTTTCCCATTTAGATACAGACTGCCTAGATACGTTTAATTCATTAGCCAGTTCCTCTTGTGACCAGCCCATCTTTTTTCTCAGGCTCATAATTTTTTCAGACATAATCATTTTAAGTCCTCCTCATATATTTTATGGTTTAAGGATAGTATAAATAGGGGTTGCATACAAGAAAGTCGACTTGGAAATTTGTCAACTGCTGGTTGCAACCCTTGAAATTACTGATACATATAAGATTAAATTACAATGTGTATACTATACACCTCTATGTATTTATTATCTTATAACACCATGTAAGTCTTTTTAGTACCTATCTTTGGACTCTCTTTCTATTCGTCTCATTGCATCCTTCTTTGCAAGATCCTGCCTCTTATCATATAGCTTTTTACCCTTTGCAAGACCAAGCTCAAGCTTTACTTTTCCATTCTTAAGGTACATCCTCATAGGTACCAAGGAATAACCCTTTATAGTTGTAGCTCCTATTAGCTTTCTTATCTCAGACTTATGTAAGAGCAATTTCCTAACCCTCAATGGATCTACATTAAACCTATTACCTTGCTCGTATGGACTAATATGGACTTGCTTTAAAAATACTTCTGAGTTGTCTACAGATGCATATCCCTCCTTAAGATTTATACGCCCCTGTCTTATGGACTTGACCTCTGTACCCTTGAGTTCAATACCACATTCGTACACCTCATCTATAAAATAATCATGTCTGGCCTTTTTGTTTGTAGCCAGAACCTTTATTCCAACCATAATATTCTCCTCCTATACCAGGTCGAAGTCTATCTCCCTGGCTTCAACATTAACATTGATAAGTTCTACTTGAACCACCTGACCTAACCTAAATACGTTACCAGTCCTCTCTCCTACAAGTGTGTGTGACATATCATTGTATATATACATATCTGGTAACTCTCTTAATCTTATCAAGCCTTCTACACCATTGTCAAGTTCTACAAATATACCAAATGAAGTCACTCCAGAAATAGCCCCTTCAAATACCTCCCCAATCTTTGTAGACATATATACTGACTTGTAGTAGTCATCTACTTCACGCTCTGCCATTTCAGCCTTTCTCTCCTGAGTAGAAGACTGGCTAGATACGTCCTCTAAAATTGAAGCATAGTGGGCCTTTCTCTTGTCAGATAGCCTACCCTCTATATCTTCCTTTATAATCCTGTGTATCTGTAAGTCAGGATACCTCCTGATTGGTGATGTAAAGTGGCTGTAATACTTGGCAGCTAGTCCAAAGTGACCCAAGCATTCAGGTGAATACCTAGCCTGCCTCAATGACCTAAGCATCACTGAACCTATGGCTCTTTTTTCTTCCTTGTGGTCTATGGAGCCTAGGAGCTTTTGCATATCCTTTGATTTTAATCCTCCCTTTGACATAGGCATCTTGTAGTTTAAGCCTGCTATAAAGTTCTTTAGGGTGACTATCTTGTCCTCATCTGGTTCTTCGTGGACCCTGTAGACAAATGGTACCTTCAACCAGAAGTAATGCTCTGCAACAGTTTCATTGGCAAGAAGCATAAACTCCTCTATCATCTTGTTGGATACTCTTCTTTCATATGGGGCTATATCTACAGGCATACCCTGTGAATCTAATTTAATCTTAGCCTCTGGGAAATCAAAATCGATTGCCCCTCTCTTTTCTCTCTTCTTCCTCAAGATGTCAGCCAAGTCCCTAGAATTTTTAAATGACTCTACAAAGTCTGAGTACCTATCAATAAGGTCTCTATCTTCATTTTCAAGTATGTCAGACACCTGTGTGTATGTCATCCTAGCCTTTGAATTGATAATAGTCTTTTCAATATTGTAATTTACTACCTTTCCAGTTTTAGAATCTACATCCATAAGACAAGATAGGGTCAACCTATCTACGCCTGGATTTAATGAACACAGGCCATTGGATAGTTTCTCAGGTAGCATAGGAACAACCTTATCTACCATATACACAGAAGTAGCCCTCTTCAAGGCCTCCTTGTCTAGGTTGGAGTTTTCTCTAACATAGTGGGTTACATCAGCAATATGGACACTCAACTTGTAGATATTACCCTCCTTGACTATATCTATAGCATCGTCAAAGTCCTTGGAATCAGACCCGTCGATTGTATATGTAAGCCTGTCTCTAAGATCTAATCTTCCTTCCATCTCGGACTTGCTTATCGAGTCAGGTATATTTTTTAGTTCAATCTCTACTTTTTTAGGGAAGGCATCTGGCAGCTTGTGACTTCTTATGATTGAATCTATCTCAACATACCTTTCACCTCTCTGGCCTATAACATCTACAATCACGCCCTTGGCTCCCTTATCACTATCTGGCCATTTTGTAATCTTGCATACGACCATATCATTTTCCTTGGCACCATTGAAGTCCCTCTTGGCAACAAATATGTCCGTACTCATCTTGTTCCTATCTGGAACCACAAAGCCAAAGTTTTTACTGACTTCAAGCCTACCTACAAACTCATCATTGGCCCTCTCTACTATCCTTATAATCACACCCTCTGCTTTTTTGTCACCAGTGGCATCTTTTGTAATCTTGACTATGACAGTATCATCATTGAAGGCATGGTTGGTATCATCAGCACCAATATATACATCCTGGTCACCTAGACTTATAAATCCAAATCCCTTTGTCTTGGCCATAAACTTACCCTTGGCCATACCATAGTAGGCAAGAGAGCCAATTTTTCCTTTTTTATTGATAAATAGGTCTCCATCTTCTTCCATTTCTCTTATCACTTCTGATATCATTACTCCACCCTTTTTAGTGTCTGAAAATATCATTACAAGTTCAGTGATATTGAGCGGTTTATAATTTTCATTGTTTAACAATCCCGATATTCTTTCTTTTAATTCTTCTTTTTGCATATCTCTCCTTTTGTAATTTATAGTTACGCTTATTAGCAAGAAAAGATGCCCTGAGGACATCTTTTTAAAAAACTAAATTTAATTCTTTAATTAAATCCCACACTGGCCTTGTGCAAGACTATTTCATCACAATAACTAATGCTATTGCATTGATGAAAAATAAGACAGATATTATCTTTGTCATCTTATTTAAAAAAGCTTCCTTACCCTTTGGCTTGAAGTATGCCTGTGAAGCATTGTCTTCTAAAAATACCTGGGGCTGGTTCTGCTTACTCTCTTGCGGTAGTACAGTTATAATCATAAGGATACTTAGGAATACCTGAATACCCATTAGTATGTATCTAACGTTCATTTGATCCTCCATTTCAAAATTAGTTTTATCTCAGCCTGTAGTGTATTATATCATAAAACCATTAATATTACAAGGATTTACCTAGTATTATGTCTAATTCTTATTTTATTTTAACACGAAAAATAAAGCCGTAAATCAACACTAGTGTGTCAATCTACGGCTAATATTTTCAATATTTAGAAATTATCTTAACATTAATTTATATATCAATATTAGACTCTAGTATAATATTGCATATCCATGTACAAAACTAAATAAAACTATCTAGAAAGGTTGTAGAATGACTTTAACTGTTCGTATCTAGCTGATTCTCCAACTATTTCTTCGATTCTTAGTAACTGGTTGTACTTAGCAACTCTATCAGTTCTTGATGGGGCACCAGTCTTGATCTGTCCAGCGTTTACTGCAACAGCTATATCAGCTATAGTAGTATCTTCTGTTTCACCTGATCTATGAGATATAACTGCTGTATATCCTGCTCTCTTAGCCATTTCTATAGCGTCAAGAGTTTCAGTAAGTGTACCTATCTGGTTTACCTTGATTAGGATTGAGTTAGCAACACCAGCTTCAATACCTCTTTCAAGTCTTTCAGTGTTTGTAACGAATAAATCGTCACCTACTAGCTGGATCTTCTTACCAAGTCTTTCAGTAAGTAGCTTCCAACCATCCCAGTCTTCTTCGTTAAGACCGTCTTCTATAGTGATTATTGGGAACTCATTTACCCAACCTTCATATAGGTTTATCATTTCTTCTGAAGTAAGGACTTTGCCTTCTCCCTTTAGTTCGTACTTTCCGTCATTGTACATTTCTGATGCTGCAACGTCCATACCTAGCATAACGTCTTTACCTGGTTCAAGACCTGCACCCTTTATAGCTTCAACGATTAGCTCTAGAGCTTCTCTGTTTGATCCAAGGTTTGGAGCGAAACCACCTTCATCACCTACACCACAAGCTAGTCCCTTAGCTGCAAGAACCTTCTTTAATGAATGGAATACTTCTGCACCCATTCTTAAGCCTTCAGCGAAAGACTCAGCTCCTACTGGTAGGATCATGAATTCCTGAACGTCTACGTTGTTGTCTGCGTGTTCTCCACCGTTTAAGATGTTCATCATTGGGACTGGTAACTGCTTAGCATTTACTCCACCTATATACTGGAATAGTGGAAGACCAAGTTCATCTGCAGCAGCTCTTGCAACTGCTAGAGAAACACCTAGTATAGCATTAGCACCTAGCTTACCCTTGTTTGGAGTACCATCTAGTTCTATCATAAGACCGTCTATACCTGGCTGGTCAAAAGCGTCTAGACCTTCTACTTCAGGAGCTATTATTTCGTTTACATTGTCAACTGCCTTTAAAACACCCTTACCAATGTATCTTTCCTTATCTCCGTCTCTAAGTTCAACTGCTTCAAAAGCACCTGTAGATGCACCTGAAGGAACTATGGCTCTACCTAGAGCACCACTTTCTAGAACTACTTCAACTTCTACTGTTGGATTACCTCTTGAATCTAAAACTTCTCTTGCGTATACTAATTCAATAGCTGACATTATATATCTCCTCTCAACTCTAAAAAATCTTGGACACTGTCCTTACTTATTATAACACAAACCGCTATATTGAAATTTAATTTTTGTACCAATAGACGATTCTTTATTACAAATAAATTGATGGGTAAATTTGTAAAGTTTAATTTATATTTTTAAATTTTATTTTCGCTTATTGCACTCAAAACTTCATTATTAACTTGCTTGTATTTATTTATATAATCAATTTTATTAATTATCCTGTTTGATCAATGAATTTCTTATTTAATCAATGAATGACCTGTCATTTCCTTTGGCTTGTCCATGCCCAACATATCAAGTACAGTCGGTGCTATATCGCATAATCTACCATCTGTAAGCAGGTCACGGTTTTTAAACTCTTCTCCAGCTACTATAAAAGGAACTGGGTTAGTAGAGTGTGATGTGATAGGTCTACCTGTCTCAAGGTCTATCATAAGTTCTGCATTACCGTGGTCTGCTGTGATGATACCACTTCCACCAAGACCTAGGACCTTGTCAAATAGCCTTCCTACACATTCATCAACTGTCTTTATAGCCTTTGCTGTTGCCTCCATACTACCTGTATGACCTACCATATCAGGGTTGGCAAAGTTGACAGCTATAAAGTCGTACTTGTCTTCATCAATTGCAGCTAGTAGCTTGTCTAGTAGCTCATAGGCTGACATCTCAGGCTGTAAATCGTATGTAGCAACCTTTGGAGATGGTATAAGTAGCCTATCCTCCCCTTCGTTTGGTTCTTCTATGCCGCCGTTGAAGAAGAAAGTAACATGGGCATACTTTTCAGTTTCAGCTGCCCTCAACTGCTTCTTACCATTCTTTGCTAGGTATTCACCTAGGGTATTTACTATTTTCTCAGGTCCAAATGCTACATCCACACCTTCTATAGTCACATCGTATGTTGTCATACACACGAATCTTGTTGGAACTAGGTCCCTCTTAAATCCTTCAAAGTCTACATCTACTATAGATCTTGTTATTTCTCTAGCCCTGTCAGGTCTAAAGTTGAAGAATACAACTGAATCGTCCTTTTCAATCTTTCCTACAGGCTCTAAGTTTTTTGTCATCACTGTAGGTATGATAAATTCATCGTTTACACCAGAATCATAAGATGCCTGAACACATTCAATAGCTGACTCTGATTTTGGACCCTCGCCCTTTACAATAGCATTGTAGGCAGTTTCCACTCTTTCCCATCTCTTGTCCCTGTCCATAGCATAGTACCTACCCGATACTGAGGCAAACTGGCCAGTTCCTAAAGATGTCATATATTCCTGGATTTCCATTACATATGTAATGGCACTCTGAGGATCTGTATCCCTACCATCTGTGAAGGCATGAACAAATACTCTCTCTAGTCCAAACCTTTTAGCCATATCAATTAAGGCCTTTAGGTGGTCTATATGCGAATGTACACCACCATCTGATAGTAGTCCCATGATATGCAGACTCTTGTCTTTTGCATTTTCCATGGCTGCTACTAGGGCCTCATTTGTAAAGAAGTCACCGTCTTCTATAGACTTTGTAATTCTTGTAAGGTCCTGGTATACTATCCTACCTGCACCTATATTTGTATGACCAACTTCTGAATTACCCATCTGACCATTTGGTAGACCAACATCTAAACCACTGGCCTGAATTAGGGTATGCTTGTATTTTTTAGCTATTTCATCTAGTCTTGGAGTACCAGCCAGTGATATAGCATTTCCTATTTCATTTGGAGTATATCCAAATCCATCCATTATTGTTAAAACTACTGGTTTTTTCATAATACACTTCCTTTACACTACTCGTTTCAATATCCGAGCATATTTTCACTAAACGTTAGAAACTATAGTAGTATTAGAACTTTAATAGTCCTAGATAGTCATCAGCCTTCAATGAAGCTCCACCTACTAGGGCGCCGTCTATATCAGTCTGTCCCATTATTTCAGCTACATTGGCTGGCTTTACAGATCCACCATACTGGATTCTCACCTTGTCAGCAAGATCAGCATATAGGTCCCTTACAACATTTCTTATGTAGGCGATTACTTCGTTTGCCTGCTCAGCTGTTGCAGTCTTACCTGTACCTATTGCCCAGATTGGTTCATAAGCTATTACTACCTTTTCAAGGTCTTCAGCTTTTACATCCTTTAGACCCTTTACTATCTGTCCCTTTACCTTGTCCATTGTAGAGTTTGATTCTCTTTCTTCAAGAGTCTCTCCACAACAAAGTATTGGATTTATACCCACTTCTATAGCTTTTAGAACCTTTTTGTTGCAAGTTTCATCAGTTTCATTGTAGTACTCTCTTCTCTCTGAATGTCCGATTATTACATAATCTATTCCAAGTTCTACAAGGTTGGCAGGAGCCACTTCACCTGTGAATGCACCAGATTCTTCAAAATGCATATTCTGAGCACCTATCTTTATATTAGTTCCCTTAGTTGCTTCTTTTAGGTCCTTTAGTAATGTAAATGGTGCACATATCAATACTTCTGCATCACCTTCAGTCTTACTCTTTACTGCTTCTATAAATTCAAGACCTTCCTTTATAGTCTTGTTCATCTTCCAGTTTCCAGCTATTATTGGCTTTCTCATTTTTATCTCCTTTTTATATGTGGCAGGCTAGACAGGCTAGCCCACCTTTATACACTTATTGTTCTATGATATTATCTCTACAAGATTATGTATATAGCATTATCCCTATAATATTATATCTATAGTTATATTGCTGAATTTACTAAATACTATCTATTACTTGTTGTCAAGTGCTGCTATACCAGGTAGTTCCTTACCTTCTAGGAATTCTAGAGATGCTCCACCACCTGTTGATATATGGCTCATCTTATCTCCAAATCCCATCTGGTTTACAGCAGCTGCTGAATCTCCACCACCTATTATTGTAGTAGCATCTATTTCAGCCATAGCCTCTGCTATTGCCTTTGTACCATTTGCAAAGTTTTCGAATTCGAATACACCCATTGGTCCATTCCATACTATAGTCTTTGCAGATTTTACAGCATCTACAAATAATTCTCTAGTCTTTAGTCCTATATCTAGACCCATTGAGTCTGCTGGTATATCTCTGCCTTCAGTAAACTGTGGCTTAGCATCTTCTGCAAACTTGTCAGCATATACTACATCTACTGGAAGAAGTAGCTTTACACCCTTTTCTTCTGCCTTCTTGATCATGTCAAGTGCATATTCTATCTTGTCATCTTCTACTAGTGATGTACCTATTTCGTGACCCATAGCCTTGAAGAATGTGTATGACATACCACCGCCTATTATTAGTGTATCAACCTTTTCTAATAGGTTGTTGATTACACCAAGCTTTGAAGAAACCTTAGCACCACCAAGGATAGCTAGGAATGGTCTTTCAGGATTTTCTACTGCTGATCCTAAGAAGTCTAATTCCTTCTGGATTAGGTAACCGCATACTCTTTCTTCTAGGAATTCACCAACACCTACTGTTGAGCAGTGGGCTCTATGGGCTGTACCAAATGCATCATTAACAAATACATCAGCAAGTGAAGCTAGTTCTCTTGAGAAGTTTTCTTCGTTCTTAGTCTCCTCAGCCCTGTATCTAGTGTTCTGTAATAGTACTATATCAGAGTCTTCCATAGCAGCTACTGCAGCCTTAGCATTGTTACCAACTACATTATCATCAGCAGCAAATACTACTATCTTGCCTAACATTTCTGATAATCTCTTAGCTACTGGTGCTAATGAAAGTTCTGGCTTGGCCTCTCCCTTTGGCTTACCAAGGTGTGAGCAAAGTATTACCTTAGCTCCGTTATCTACAAGATACTTTATAGTTGGTAGGGCACCAACAAGTCTATTTTCATCAGTTATCTTTCCATCTTTAAGAGGAACATTAAAGTCACATCTCACTAGGCACTTTCTGCCCTTTACCTGAATGTCTTCAATTGATTTTTTGTTTAGCATTGTCATAACAAATCTCCTTTTAAATTAATATTATATTTAAGTCTCTAATCTGAATATTTCCGCTATTACTATTATATCATAAGCGGGATGTTTTCAGACCATCTTGTGTATTATATCGATTTTTTTTATACTTATTTTCAAAAAAGAGGCTTATATAATATAAGCCTCTTTTGATAAATCTCTCGCCTTCGTGGCCTAATAAATATTTATTTAAACAAGATTCTTTTATTATTTAGTTGTGCTTCCTACTAGTCCTAATGTTCTTACTAACTGAGAAGTGTAAGACATTTCGTTGTCATACCAAGCAACAGTCTTAACTAACTGCTTACCTGCAACATCCATTACCTTAGTAAGTGTAGCATCAAATAATGAACCGTAGCTGATACCTACTATATCAGTTGATACTAATTCTTCTTCAGTGTATCCAAATGATTCATTAGCAGCAGCCTTCATAGCAGCATTGATTTCTTCTACTGATGTGTTCTTTTCAAGTACACATACTAATTCAGTTATTGAACCTGTTGGTACTGGAACTCTCTGTGCAGCTCCGTCAAGCTTACCTGCAAGTTCTGGTATTACTAGTCCTATAGCCTTTGCAGCACCTGTTGTGTTAGGTATTATGTTTGCAGCAGCTGTTCTAGCTCTTCTTAAGTCACCCTTCTTATGAGGGCCATCTAGAGTATTCTGGTCATTTGTATACGCATGGATAGTTGTCATTAAACCTTCAACGATACCGAACTTGTCGTTAAGTACCTTAGCCATTGGTGCAAGACAGTTTGTAGTACAAGAAGCACCTGAAACTACTGTTTCGCTTCCGTCTATTATATCAGAGTTTACATTGTAAACTATTGTCTTAACGTCACCAGTTGCTGGAGCAGATATAAGAACCTTCTTAGCACCTGCCTTTATATGAGCCTCAGCCTTTTCCTTAGAAGTGAATAGACCAGTACATTCAAGAACTATGTCTACACCCATTTCTCCCCAAGGTAGGTTTTCTGGGTTTCTTTCAGATATAACAAGTATCTCCTGTCCATTAACTACGAAAGCACCTTCTTCTTCAACTACTTCACCATTGAATCTACCCTGTGAAGAGTCATACTTTAGTAAGTGAGCTAGCATATGTGAGTCTGTTAAATCATTTATAGCAACTATCTGGAACTTTTCTGGCTGTTCCATCATTTTTCTTAATGCTAATCTACCTATTCTACCAAATCCATTAATCGCAACTTTAACCATTTCATTACCTCCAAAATTTTCTTTATCAATATAGTTAATTGTTTATTTTATTTAAAATTTCCTTTGCACTGTCTTCATCAGTTATCAGTGTTAGATTCTTATTCAGCTTATATAAAGCCATGAAAGCATCCACTTTTTCAATGCCTGAAAATACTGCTATAGGATATTTTGAATTCTTATACATATTCATATCTATTCCGACTGTGTTGAGTTTCATCACTATGTTACCGTCCTTGTCGAAATAATGTCCAAAGGCTTCACCAATCGCTCCCTTATTAAGTAATTGATTGATGTCATCTTCACTTGTACCCCTTCTTCTTGCCATCAAGTCTGCACATCCAAAACTAAATACCATTTTGTCGGCTTCCCTTAGATGCTGGCTAGTAACCATTATGTCTGGAATAGACATTATGACTTCTTTTGCCTCACCTTCAAGCTCATCAGGAACATATAGAAATTCCACCTTTGAGTTTAGTTTCTTAGCTAGGACTGCAGCTACCGAGTTAGCCTGAATATCTATGTCGGAGCCCACACTTCCTCGTGTTGGAAGAACTGTCACATCTTTAAATGAATATTCTTCCTTAATGCTCGTTGCAAGTTCCCTCATAGTACTACCACCTGAGATGGCTACTATATCGTCACTTGCTAGTGTAGATATCAAGTACTTGGCTGCCAATTCAGCTACGCCTTTTATTATGATACTTCTGTCTTCATTGACATTTTTAGATATAGCTACATGCTTGATTCCCAGTAAGTCTCTCAACTTTATCTCAAGATCGGATATTCCCATTACCTCACCCATGACTAGCTCTAGACTTTCAAGTACTTCCTTACCTTCTTCTGTAAGTGTCATTCCTGAAACTGATATGTCAATCATTTTTTGAGATTTTAGGAAGTCAACCTCTGTCCTAGTTGTCCTCTCACTCAGGTTAAGCACATTTGCCAACATTCTTCTACCAATGGGTTGACTGATAGCTATCTGTCTAAGAACTGCATATCTTTTTTCCATCAACTCAATCGCTTGGGGTATAATCTTTTTTTGAACTTCGATTATATTTTTCATATTGCCTCCTTGGATTTCCTACTTGGAAATCTTAATCGGTAATCATCTTAAAGATCAGGTTGATTTGCGTCCCACGTTTACTTATCACGTCCCACAACATTATTATATAATAGCGGGACGCAAAAATCAACACTTATTTTATTTTTTATATATTTTTTTATTTCTATCTCCTTATATTTAACTTAATACACTTAAAAAACCAGTTTAATCAGTACTTTCAAGATTTATATTATCTAATAAATCACAAAAAATAAAGGGACATATATTGACCCTACCTCGTTAATATCCCTTTTTTAGACAGATTAATATCCCTTGTTTGGACAAATTGAGGCCTCTAGTTTAGACAAGTTAGGCCACTTATTTGGACAAATTATACCTCTTGTTTGGACAAAAAAGAACCCACACCAATTTTATGATGTGAGTCTTATATCATCTGGAATTATATTTATTATTTCATCACCTATAAAGGTTTCTATTTCAGCTACAAATTTTATAAAATCGTCCTTATTTCTTTCCAATTTTTAATTTATATCCAGCAATTCACTAGGGGTGGAATTTACAATTTTCGAAAAAAACAAGTGAATCCGACTCCTAATTAGTATGTGCCATGTCCCATTTTATAAACTATATATTTTTTCTTTTTGAAGAACTTAGGTAACCTAGCTCTTCCCTGTATTTTGATACAGTCCTTCTGGCTATATCAAAGCCCTTTTCCTTAAGCATACCCTCTATCTTTGAATCACTTAAAGGTTTACGCTTGTCCTCACCATCTATTATCGTCTTTATCTCATCTTTTACAGTATCCGTAGATATATCCTCACCATCCCTAGACTCGTAAGCACCTGTAAAGAACCTCTTTAGTTCAAACAGCCCCTTGTTTGTCAGCATATATTTGTCGTTTACCCCTCTTGAGATTGTAGATATGTGTAAATCAAGCTTGTCTGCAATATCAGCCTGAGTCATAGGCTTTAGCCTTCCATTATTCTTAAAATAATCATATTGGAACTCTATTATAGCATTGGAAATAGATACTATTGTATTACCTCTTTCTTCAATATCATTTATCATACTCTTAGCTGAATTCAACTTCTCTTTTATGTATTTTTTTACTTCCTCATCATCACTTGTCAAAAGAAGATCCTTGTAATACTGGTTTATAGATAAACTTATGTTACGTTCTTTAAATGACTTTACCATAGGCTCTCCATCCTGGTACTCCACAATTACATCAGGAAAGGCATACACTATATTTGTTCTAGCGTATTTTTGAGCTGGTCTAGGATCCAAAGACCTAATAATATTGATATATTCCATGACCTCATCCCTAGTAAATTTGTAACGAGATGACAGATAAGATATATTTGAGTTAGCTATTAAGTTTAGGTCATTTAGGACCATTTGCTCCAACTGCTTGTCGAATATATACCTATCCCTCAACTGAAGAATAATGCACTCCTGAAGGTTTCTAGCACCTATACCTGCTGGCTCTAAACTGTGTATCATTTTTATAGCAGACAGTACAATTGACTTGTCTACACCAAATTTGTTAGCTAGATCCTCCTCTTTTTCTCTTAGGTATCCATCATCATCTAGGCTATCTACCAAATAGTGACATATTTTCCTCTTTGACTCATCCATTTTAATAATATTTATTTGTCCATGCAAACTATCATATAGACTGTCATAGTCTGTAGTCATATTCTCAAAATCATAGTCTGAGTCATCTTGATAGGCAGATTCATTCCTATCGTAACTAATAGACCCTCTTTCGTTTTTAAAGTATTTCTCCCAGTCGATTGTATCTTTCTTTATTTCAACATCTAAGACAGGATTTGAAAGAGAAAAATTCTCTAATTCCTCTTCCAGCTCTTGTCTACCCATGTTAAGTATCTTAAGTGATTGCACCAAATTATTGGATATATTGAGTTTCAATGTTTGCGTTTGTTGAATTTTATTTGAAATCATTTTTACCTCCCTAATATCCCTGACTACCTTTTATCATTATAACCCATTTACCAAATAATTTGTTATACAATTTTGTCCTAATAATCATAAATAGTATACCAAATAAATAATCCCCTTGTAAATCAATACACAGGGGACTACTTAAGAACTATTGTACAGCATAAATTCTTTTAATGTGACTATTTATATACTATTAATTATTATATAAATAATAGTATAGCGCATAGCCTACAAAATATAGAATTTTTACTTATATATATTTTTAACTACTGAATCTGAAACACTAGTCTGACCACCAACTAATATTAATTTCTCTATCTGGTTGGCCTTTACAAATGCGTTAAGTTCAGGATTTGAATTTACCCCATCTACAAGTACAATTGGGCTATTCATATTTGAAGTAGCAACACCAGCTGCTAGGGCATCGGCTGCTATCTTTCCATTTGCCACCATAAGTGACTTGGCTTCTGGATAAGCAACCTTAGCTACTGCTACTGATGTAGCATATCTACTCTTACCTGCTATTCTTACAGATTCTTTTGCCTTTACAGATGACTTCACTGAATCACTAACAGAGTTTGTTCCGCCTACTACAGTAAGTCTTGCAAGTGACCAAGAATCTAGGGCCTTTAGTGTATCTGCTGGTATATTGTTGGCTTCAGCAAGAACTATTGGAGTAGTATCCTTTACAGCTAGTGATGATACTGCTAGGGCATCTGCTGACTGCTTACCATTTACAAGAATTGCCTGGTCTTTGTTTGTAGACTTTTCCCTAACTTTCTGGGCGATTGCTAAAGATGTAGAATATCTGTTGCTTCCTGCAATTCTCTCTACCTTTAGACCCATAGCTACTAGCTTTGCTTCTACCTGAGGTGATACAGACCCATTTCCACCTGCTATAATTACATTCTTAGCGCCTAGTCTCTTGATTTCATTTTCAGCCTCAGTCTTTAACACATTAGCTTCTGTAAGTAGGATTGGAGCCTTGTTAAGTGCTGCTAGTGGTGCTGCTGCAAGGGCATCTGCTTCTTTTCTACCATTTGCAAGTACAACTGTGTCAGCTGACTGGTAAGTACTTTCGCTTATTTTTGCAGCAGTAGCAAATCTATTGCTACCAGATATTCTACTTACCTGGGCATTTGTACTTGGCTTTTCTTCACCTACTTTTTTAGCCTTTGAGTAGTCAAGTTTTATTATTGCCTTCTGAGTTCCTGCTCCCTTTTTGATCTTGTCATATGATCTTGCTCCATCTGATGCAATAGCATCCATAGCATCAACTTCAACATTTATATATATTGAATCTTCCTTCTGAGCATTTCTCTCTATCTTAATTATGCTTGGGAAGTCTCTATCCTTACCATCTAGTCCCTTGTCTTTTACCATCTTTTCTACTATAGCTGGCTTAGTAGAACTATCAAAACCTGATTCATATACGTTCATGCCCCATAGGTGACCAAACATTCCCATAAAGCTAAGACCCTTTACTTGTATGTATATAGTAGACTTTCCATCTTTTTCAATAACCTTGGCATTTCCAACAATAGCCTTGTTACCCATGGATTTCTTATCTTCATTTGCATGCTTTAGGTAAACAGGCACGCTATATTCTACAGCTGCATTTGCAACTTCATCTGCGCTTATATTACCTGCAAAACCAGCCACACTAGTAGCTGAAGCCACTGCCATTGTAGCACACATAATTGTCTTAAAATTCTTATTCATAGTTCTACCTCCCAATTTTGTTAACTATACATTAATATTTTAAATTCTTTTATATGTAAATACATACTGTATTTATAATCAATTAACTTTGTCCTCAATATTGCTTGATATCTGTCAAGATTAATTTCTAAACATTCATTATTACTTTTTCACCATCAAGGTCAATAATTTTCAGGTGTACACCATACAAGTCCTCTATTACTTTTTCTGTTATAACCTCTTTGGCATCCCCCTTTACAAGGACCTTACCATTTTTTAAACCTATAATTTCATCTGAATAGTACATTGCTTGGTTGATATCATGTAGGACCATTATAATGGTAATACCTAGGTCCCTATTTAAGTTTCTTATCAACTTTAGGGTCTCCAACTGGTACTTGATATCAAGGTATGTTGTAGGTTCATCCAAAAATAATATCTTAGTACCCTGAGCCAGAGCCATAGCTATCCAAACTCTCTGCTTTTGACCACCTGATAGCGAGTTTACTGTCCTATCCTTAACGGGTCCAAGGTCTGTAACATCCATTGCCCAATCTATCATTTTTTCATCATCTTCAGACTTAGCCTTCATCATCACCTGGTATGGAGTACGTCCGTAACTGACCAACTGTCTTACTGTTATATCATTGGCAACCTTGTTGTACTGGTGGACTATAGCCACCTTTTTTGCAAACTCCCTATTGGTCATAGAATCTATCCTTCTATAGCCAAGGGTCACTTCCCCTATCTTGGGCTCTAGGTTTTTGGTCATCAAATAAAATAAAGTAGACTTACCACAACCATTTGGTCCAAGTATGGTTGTAATCTTGCCATCTGATATCTTAAATGATATATCATCTAGGATTAGGGGCGAATTTTTCGAATATGAAAAACTTAAGTTCTTAACTTCCAAAACTATCTCCCCCTCTTCTAAGTAATAGTATAAAGAATGGACCACCTACTACAGCACATATAATTGCTGCAGGTATTTCATATGGGGCAAACATAGCCCTACCTACTGTATCGGATAGTAAGAGCATAACTGCACCCAAGAGCATTGTATATGGTAGTTTAACCTTGTGGTCACTACCAACCAATAACTTGGCTATATGAGGGACAATAAGCCCCAAAAAGCCTATTACACCAACTGTGGCTGTAGATATACTTACTATAACTATTGCCACAATCGCAACTATAAATCTATCCCTATCGACATTCACACCAAGACCCCTTGCAGTTTTATCTTCAAGAGATAGGATATTGCACTTTTTAGCAAGCAGAAATGCAACTATAAGTCCTATCAAGACATACCAGAATAGGAGATTTACATCTGCCCATGTTTTCTGGGCTATATTGCCCTCTACTATAGATTGGACTCTAGACAGGCTCGCCCCCTTGCCAACTGAAGCCTTACAAAATTCAGACAGGCCTGAAAAAGTCATATTAAGGGCAACACCCACAAGTATCAATTTCACTGGGTTGGCTCCACCATCCCAAGCTAGAAGGTATATCAACAAGTAAGCAGCAAGTCCTCCAAGAACAGCAAAAAAAGGTATTGAAAAATACATAGCTGGGAAGAATGAACTTATTATCACTGCAACAAAGGATGCTGCTGATGATATACCGATTATACCTGGGTCTGTCAGAGGATTTTTCATCACTGACTGCAAAAGGGCTCCAGATGTTGATATAGCAGCCCCTGCTAACATAGCTATTATTACTCTAGGAAATCTTAGGTCCCAAATTGTAGCAACATCAGGATTTCTCTTTACAAAAAGACCTGACATCAGCTTAGAAAAACTTATATCTATGCTACCTGTTCTAATAGCTATAAAAAACAATAGTATCAATAAAACAGAAGTTGTTAAAAACACCACTGTCTTTTTCCTTGTATTTACAGCATAACCTCTTGTATCCTTGTCTAATATCTTTCTAAGTAATCCATTTTTAAAATTAGACCACTCCACTATTTATCACCCCCATAAAAAATTTTGTCTAGGTCTTCAAGGGCATCAGGGTAGTTAAACTTGGCAGACATACCAAACTTCTTGTAGTCTAAGTCATATACCCTATCTTTTTTGACAGCCTCAAAGTGCGACCATATGTCATTTGTTTTAAATTCATCCAAAAACATCTTCATGACTTCTTGAGGCATGGCATGAGCGGTTCTCAATATAAGGTCAGGGTTTTTCTTCAACATATCCTCTGTAGATATATTTATAAACTGGTCTGTATCTGATTCAAATACATTTTGACCTCCTGCAAGTTCTACCAGTGATCCTACATATGATTGATTTGTTGCAACTACATAGGATCCCGGCAATCCCATAAGAACTAAAACTTTTAATTTCTTCTTGTCCTTGTGACGCTCCTTGTATTCCTTCATAAAATCTTCGTATTCTTTTACCATCTTCTCAGCCTCTGACTGCCTATTAAGAACTACACCAAGGTCAGATATGGACTTGTACATACCTGGTATATTGTTTAGGTTTAAGAAACCATACCTAAGTCCAGCATTCTTATATTTAGGTTGTAGGTCACTCACGAGGCTGACCGGGCTAAATACCCAGTCTGGATTTAATCCCTTTACAATCTCCATGTCCGGTGACATAGCCATACCCACTTTGGTAGCTGAATCATATCTCTTGGGCAATTTGGAGATTTTACTGTCTGGCACCCCAACCAAATCAACATCTAGCCCATCCATGATCTCCACTGTAGCAGGAGATGTAGCTATTATCCTTGGATTATCTATCTGAGGTATCTGGCTAAGAGACTCTATCTGGCCATCCTTGCCACCAGGATGCTGGTCAACACAGGCAGTAAATACGATACTAAGTAGTGAAACAAGGCCTACTAGGACCAATTTTTTACCTAGTCTAGTCATCTATACCACCACCGATCATATCAGAATTACTAGACACTAGAATCTCTTCTAATTCCATGTTTTTTCTTTTCTTGTACTTATATAAGACAGCTATTCCTATAGCCCCCAACATAACAATTGTAAGCAATATAGCTATCATGACTATAATAATTGTAAATAATGCCCTTGTAAAAGGTCCCCATGGTGTTTTTTCATCCTTTTGAGATGTACCAACAAGTGTCTGCGAATCATCGAAATCTTTGTTGGTAAGCAAACCATGCTTATAACCTAGGTCTGCTTGATTTATCCTTTCTTTCTCGTCTCCTGAGCTTGGAGGCCCAACTGGTTTACCAAGACTCTTGTTTGATGATTTTAGACCAGAGACTGTCTTATTAGATCTATCCCCTATTTTTTTATTATTGTCATGTGACTTTTTGTGTGACTTATTATTTTCTGACCTGGCTTTAGAATTAGCACTAGTTGAGCTTGTATTACTCTTAGAACCACTATTCCTTGTGGCAGCCTGTACGCTAGAACTAGTTGGAGCACTCACTTCCTTTGTATGCTCGTTTACCCTATCTTCATTCTTTACAGGCTTGTCTGTTTTTACACTTACCTTGAATCCATTACCGCCACCTTCTTGTAAGTCATCAAAGTCCACAAAAAATATAACTGCCCTTCCCATAGGCTCTACAAAAAAGCTTGATTTAACAACACAATCAGCAGATGGAATCTCAAATCTGAAATCTCCTGTAGTACCACCATTTGATATTTCTTTTACAGGTACTTGGGAAAAACCACTATCCCCCCTATTTTGAACCCACATGACAACATCTTTAATATTGTCCCTAAGGTTATACCTGACTGTTGCATATAACTTACCGTCATCATCTTTTTCTATCAAGGCGACCCCATATACAACATTGTTTACCATACCTTCACCTATGCCTGGATTATTGCCTGGATCTTCAATTACATGGGTAACTGGATGGTCGTAATAACCTCTAGCAACAGCAGTATATACTTCACCAGCTTTGGCATTGGTTGTAAATGCAATAAATACCATGACAAGGGCAAGTAGTATAGTATTAAATTTTCTATTTATTTTCATCTCTACCTCCCTGTAGACTGTCCAACCAAGAGCCAATTACCGTGTCTTTTTTAAATATA
Organism: Peptostreptococcus anaerobius 653-L; assembly: GCF_000178095.1. Classification (NCBI taxonomy): domain Bacteria; kingdom Bacillati; phylum Bacillota; class Clostridia; order Peptostreptococcales; family Peptostreptococcaceae; genus Peptostreptococcus; species Peptostreptococcus anaerobius. Next base: position 33,124 of record NZ_ADJN01000036.1, read on the forward strand.
TTTTTTGATAACTCACTGTCTAACTTTTTACTTAACTTTATTTCATAAATAAGCTTCTTGGCTACTTTTATATATGAATAAGCAGAACCAGCTAATATACTTATAATTATTAACAAGGAATAAAATATAACCTTTGGATTTTCTTTGGCTTCAAATTTTTGTTTTTTGATATCTGTACTATTCTCTTCTTTAGGTTCATCCTCACTTGTAGATTGATCAAAATTAGTCGATTCATTTATCAGTCCTTTACTTGGATCACTAGTTGATGTTGATTCACTATTGGATGATTTAGAACCAGAACTAGTTTCACTATTGTTTTTTTTACTTTTTGCTTTATTGCCAGATGAATGACTTTTATTTGAATTCTTCCTATCAGAAAAACCACTTCTATTGTTTGAAGATCTAGCGCCAGTACTTGCACTACTTTTCTTGTTAAGACCTGGAAATTTATCCCTAGTACTAGCCCTATTTGGACCACCATCAGAAGACACAATAGCCACTTGACCAAGCTTGTTCAAATTAAGATTTGAATATCCATTGCTAGTCTTTATACTTACATCAGACATGTCCGACACATAAACAGCCTTTGGATTTTTGATGTTAGATGGCAGTTTAAGCTTTATTTCTATCGGCTTGGATGGCTTTTGAGGAACCCCATAATCATTCTCAACCTTAAAATTATATATTACAAAACTAGAAGATCTACCAAACGTCTTCATGACCTTTGTATAGTCGTTGCCCCCAGTTACTGTATCTACCTTAAACTTTATATTGTCCTTGAAGCAACCTGGCTTGGCTACTAGCTCAAATATATCAGTCTTCTTTATAATAGTTTCATTTGGATTGAATTTCTTTCTAGGAGTACCCGTCTTCATCAGATTGTATAGTAAGGCATCTTTTTGATCAATCTTCTTTAGACTAGACCAATCAAACTTAAACCTAGCTCCTACAGGTATCTCTCCCATAGGCTTTACCTTTGGGTCTACCTTTACATATATCATTGGGTCTTTTCTACTTATATCAAAGCTAAACACCCTAGGTCTCTTATCCTGCTCGTTTGGTATCACTAGGTCAAAAGCATGGGGTTCAGCAAACCTATAATAGGCATTATCATCTCGTATTTGTAAGGATACCAATGATGCTATTATCCCCTGTACTTCCATCTTATCGCTACCTATCAGCATTGTATATTTACCATTCTTGGCTACTATATTGGCAGTGTGGACCATAGCTCCGTTACCCATAGAAGGCTTATCTTCTCTTTCATGGTGAAGATTTACTACAAGAGAATATAATCCATCCTCCAACTTTAAGTCTTCTCCTTTTTCAAGTTGAGGAAGGTTTCTTTTGTCTTTTGGTGAATATATACTGTCTGTATCATCTTGTTCTGAAGGACCATTGTTAACTGGAGGACTAGGTGCGCTTGAATCTAAACCATCAAATGAGTCAGAACCAACTTTTGCAGACTTGTCCCAAGCAACCCTAAGTTTGGCTTCCTGTTGACCGCCACCATTGCCTCCCGAAACCTCTTCCATAACCGGAACATAAACGGCTACAGGTATATCTTGTTCTCCTACGTTTACTTCAAACTCAAGATCTTTTGGATATTTCTTGCCCTTCATTCTCTTATCTTTACCTGTAGAAGGATTGTTATATACATCTATGTCATCGTAATGACTTAATTCTTTAACTTTTTGCCCCTTTACATAAAACTCACCCAAAAAACCTCTATAGCCCATAAAATCAAGAGCAACAAACCTTAGTTTCATAGTTGCTTTTCCATTTTTCACAGAAAGTATTCCATATTGTGTCATAGCTGGATTACCCATTGATTTTCTGTCTTCATATTTATGTATAAGGGATATAGGCACCTTATAATTCCCATCTTTCATAGTCTCTGCCCTACTTGTTGAAACAAATAAATTCGACCATAATACAGATACTATCAATAGACTAACCAGTATAAATCTATTAATAATTTTAATATCTCTTTTTACAAACATAATCTTCACCCTTATTTCCCCATAATTTATATATACGTACTCACTATTATCCATGATTCTGTATTGATTAAAATTCTCAGTATCATTTTATTCCCAATATTAGTTTAACATAATAGATAGGTATTATCAATTAAAATATGTTGGCAATACTTTAGCTATTTTTGGTTTTTATTTGAAATTGGTTTAAAGTGGTATAAGAGTCCTATCTTTGTATATAACAAACAAGACAAGAGATATATTTCTCTTGCCCTGCCTGTATAATATTCTTTATTGGGATTTTATTACTTGCTTATTTAATACTATTTTCTATATTAGCATCTATTGTGTTGTTTCCACCTAATATAATTAAATCCTTATTACCTTTTAGCTTTTCTACTACACTAGCAGGTAGCTTATTCTTTTCTACTAGTATAATCGGCGCCTTTGCTAGACCTGTTACTGCTCCTGCAGATAATGAATCTACAGCATTGTAGCCATTAGATACAAATATTGTTTTTGCATCTGGATATGCCTTATTTGCTATTGCAAGTGCTGTATCAAACCTAGTTCTTCCAGATACCCTTACCTTAGACTTGACATTTATCTGTCTCATTATGCCTTCACTTATTGAAGAATTTCCTCCAACTACTATTACTTCTTCTGGCTTCCATTCATTTATTTTAGCCCTTGTATTTGGATCTAATGAGTTTGCTCTTGTCATAAGTACTGGTACTCCAGCCTGTGTTGCTAGTGAAGATACTGTTAGAGCATCTGCATCCTTTTCGCCGTTTATTAGGATTACCTTGTTTGAGTTGGACTTGTTCTTTACCCTCTGAGCAACCATTGCTGCTGTTTCAAACCTGTTTTTGCCTGCAACTCTTTCTACACTTAGTCCCATAGACCTAAGCTGGCTTTCAACTGCTCCAGACATAGAGCTTAGTCCACCAGACAAGATTACCTTCTTGGCACCCAATCTTGTTATCTCTGCCTTTACACTAGCTGGTACATTTGTCTTTTCTGTAAGTAGTATAGGCGCCTCGTTTGTACTAGCAAATGAAGCTGATACTAGGGCATCTGCATTTTTAGTTCCACTAGCAAGGATTACTGTGTCTGCCTTATTAAAGAACTTCTGAGATATCTTTGTAGCTGTCTCATATCTGTCATTTCCAGCTAATCTTTTTATTACGTCATTACCTGTAAGTTTTTTATATTCCTTTGCCTGAGACCAATCAAATATCAACTTAGCTTTTTGCTTGCCACTGCCCTTTACAATAGCATCATATGATTTTGCATTACTTGATATAGAGTCCATGGCATCCACATTCACCTCAGTAAATATTTCTTTTTCCTTTTTATCTCTTACAAAAGAATATCTTGAAGGAAACTTTCTCATATTTCCGTTTAAGTCCTTGTCTTCTATTTCCTTTTCAACCTTTGCCTCTTTAAGCGATGAATTTGAATCAGAATCATATACACTTAGTCCCCAAAGATGTCCATGCATTCCCATGAATTCCATTCCCTTAAAATCAACATAGTAAGTGTATTTTCCATCTTTTTCACTTACAATAGCAGTTTTTTCAAGTGAAGCATTACCCATTGAAGCCTTATTATCAAAAGCATGCCACAATTTAACTGGCACTGAATATAACTTAGCTCCATTCTTGATTTCCTTATTTGCTATATCCTTGTCTATATTCTTTATATCTGTCTGCTGTGATGGGTCATTAAGTTCAGATGAGCCTGATTCCTTTTTGATGTTATCTATAGCAAATAGAACAACCTCATTAGCAATTGACATTTTCACCCTATCATTTGTATTAATAGAATCTTTGGCCCTCGCTAAAGCCTTTTCTAACATTTCTCTACTTCTACCCTCAATCACACCGGCCTTTATAAGCTTTTCTCCTATCTCAATGTTATTCTTTAGTACTGCCTTTGAAGAAAGTATCCCTTCTTCCTCGCCCTGTGTACCCTTCAACTTATTCTTGCCTATAGAACTGTCTTTAGGTGCTTTTGACCAATCTATTAATAAGACTGCTGGCTGTGATGCATCAGCATTAGGATTAGCCTTTTTGGCTACTTCATCCATAGCATCAACCCATACTCTTACACCAATTTTTTCTTCTCCTCTAGAGTCTCTTACGAATTCTACTTCTCCTGGGAATGTTTTTCCACCATCAGTATAATCAGACGTTTCCACTCTATTAGCTTCTGTATACCTTCCATGGTTTCTTATATCATCCAAGCTATTGTAAGTAGCAAATTTGTAAAGATGTCCTCTCATCTTTACACCACCAAATAACATCTCTTTTGGTTGGAATTTAAGACTTATTTTAACACCATCCCTAGATTCCACTACCTTTGCCATGCTTTTCATGGCATCAGCACCCATAGATGCTTGGTCTTCCTGCCCGTACTTCACAAGCTTAACAGGTAGGCTATATTCTAACACCCTATTTTCATCTGCACTATTTCCATTATCATTATCTACACTAGCAACTACATCAGATGAAACCTCAAATTCATAGGTGTCTCTATCAGCGGATGATCTTGAAAGATACAATGTTTTTGTAACCCTATACTTATCTCCATTCCTCATGCTTGGATCTTTGATTTCTACTTTCTTATCCAATTCATTAGACGTAGTAGCTTCACCAATAAATGTAGGTATATTAAACTTTATCTTCTCTACTTTTGTTACAACCTTCCAGTTCCATCTTGGACCATTTTCCTTATTGACAAGGTACTCTTTAAGGTCTGCTCCTGCTAACTGGTCTCTCTTTTCTATATATCCCCTCTTAGTTTGTGGAATATGTTCACCATTCTTTACAGGTCTCTTCCAATATGCCATGTCTATCATATTAATGTCGCCAGTAGAAACTTGTATCTTTTTGTTCTGTGCATTTGCCTTTACTTTATATGCTTTCTTCTGTGGGAAGTAACCATTTTCTAGGTTAGCACTTATACCTAATTCTTCTGGGTTTGATATTTTTATATCTTCATCCATCATATTATATGCTAACTCTAGCTTTCTATCTTTCTTGTTTCTAAGAATGTTTACCGGAATAGACTTCAATATATTATTATGCAAATCTATTTTAGCATTATCCTTTGAAGCAAGTTTTGACCAAACATTATCTTCTATATAATCTATCTTATTATTGGATAAGTTTATTTCTTTAATGTTATCTAATTCAGCAAAGCTATCAGGTAGTCTAGTCAATCCATTATTATGCGCAACTAAATTTCCAAGAGCAGACGCTTTTGATATACTATCTGGCAGTTTTTCAAGCTTATTATGGCTCAAATTCATGAACTTAATTTTACTATTATTTTTGAACACATCATTATCAAATTCTCTTATATTGTTTTCACTAAGATCTATTGATTCCAAGTTGCCCAAATTGTCAAAAACACCTCTTGGAAGTTCAGTCAACCAAATCTTACTCAATTCTAAAGTTTTCAACTTTGTATTCTTGTCAAATATGTCGCTTGGAAGTTTTCCTATTACATTGGAATTTAATTTTACTTCTTCTAATTCCTTACAATCATCAAATAACCCTGATGGAATAAACTTAACTGCATTTCCACCTATATAAAATTTCTTAAGTCCAGTAGCACCCTTTAACAGGTCTTTTGGTATAGATTCAATATGGTTTCCACCAAGGTCAATACTTGTAACACCAGGTCCTATATTCCCTGCTAATAGACTTATATCATATATAGCACCCATGTCTACTTCCTCACCTAGACCTCTAGATAATTTAAGTTCTCCGGAAAATTTCTTTATTTCACTTCCATCAATAGTTCCATTATTATCAGTATCTTTGACACCAGATGCCTTTAGTCTTTCCTGAAGCGCCTTTTCACTTAACTTCTTCTTTTTTGCAATAGCCTTAGGTTCATCATAGCCAGTCCAGCCTTCATACACTTCTGGTTTAAAAACTATCTTTACCCTAGTGTACTTATCTGTCTGACCTATATCACTTTTCTGGCCACCCATAGGTCCAACTAGTACTCCACCTATATGTTCCTTATTTAAATCACTTATATTCATGGTAAATTCTGCGTGGTCTTGTATATTATTTGCATTTGCCTCTCCACAGAACTTCTTTTCGGATTTGCCTGGCCACTCTCCACCACTTTGAATCTGAAAATCATATAAGACATCAGCAAACAGTGTATTTAACATAGTTATCTTCATCTTGCCATTTTCTACTACCAGCTTCACATTTTTGTCAAAGAAACCTTCCAACATTGAAGTTCCTTCTCTTCCATCTGCAAGCAGGGCATTAAATCCGATTGTATATGTCCCATCTGGTATATTTTCTGAAGTAGTGTATTTCGCCACCCTCTTTTCTTCCTCAGTTTTTTTATTCTTTCCGTAGTTTCTAGCAGCTTCTTCAGCTTCACCTTCCTTAGGGGCTATATAACCCTTCTGCTGGAATACTATCTTACCATCTTCTTTTGATTTATCTGCCGTTACGTAATTGCCAACCTTAGCAGAATGGAATTTCAAAACAACCCTATGTGCATTTTTGTTTGTAAAACCACTCAAATGAGGATCTTGAACAGTCAATAAAGCCTTTTCACCACTGTATGCAACCCTTCTATTTTCCTTATATGAATATGGAATTGTATATCCATCTATCTCCACACTCTTCAAAAGTGTCTGCATGTGATATAACCAAAAAGTATTAGTGTCTTTAACATCCCCAAATTCTTCTCCTATTTGGGAATATCCAGATAAATGTATTTGATAGACTTGTTTTTCTTTATCAACAGATATATTCTCTATCTTAAGGTTCTTAAAATTCTTGCTTGTATTTGTATTTATTGCTTCACCAGTCTGTTCATTACCCTTATCTGTTGTATTCCCAGGATTTTCTTTCTTTTCTCCGTTACTACTTTCAAAAGCCTTTTGAGCCGGAGATTTCCACGTACCGTATCTACCATCCTTTAACTTTATAATTATGGTATTTCTATTTGTATCCCTGTCCCATTTTTCAACATGCTTACTTGCATACTCCTCAGAACTATATATACCACCAAATCTATCAGTTATAAACTCGCTAATAGGAAATTCTGTTCCATTAATAACTATTGAACTTAAATTTTCCATATAGTCTTTTAATACAACTTCTCTATTTTTTATATAATATGAAAAACCACACGTAACAGCTTCATACTCTCCACCATTTTTAGATGTCTTTTTCCACACATATGTTTTAGTTTCTAAATGATCCTCTGGTATCACCTTATCATCTACATCTGGCTTTGGTAAAGTTGGTTCTTCCGTATCTGAATCCACAACACCAGTAGACGATTTAGTTATACTATATTCTGGTGTTACATCACTCTCGCCACCTGCATTCTTCACAACCTTATATGAAAGTTTGTGTGTTTTACCATTGGTTAACTCAAATGCATACTTAGCTGAATTAGCATCATTCACTTTTTTATATGATTCCTTATGCTTATCTGCCTTATCAGTCTTACTTTGTAAAGTAATACCATAGTATGGACTGTCTATTGTTTCAAATTCTTTAATTGAGTATTTATCCCCATTTATAAATACATATTTAATCTTTTTTATTATTTCATTAGCCTTTTTTTTATCAAAATCTTGATCAAAATTAAATTTATACTCAGGGCTATACTGTGGTGGCATTACAGTTATATGCTGCCAAATATTTTCTTCAGATTCTGATGTCTCAGCGTATGATACTCCACTTAAAAATCCCCCTTCATTTATGTAAGGTATAGTACTTGTTCCTAACATAGCCATAGACATAGCTATAGCAACTATTTTTTTACCTTTTCTATGCTTTTTACTATAAGTCATTTTAACCTCCCTTAAATTTAAACATTTAATAGTCATTGCACCATTCAATTTTTTTAATTTTATCCACAATAACTATTAATACTCAATATCTTTTCACTGTGATTAGTATAACATTATTCCAAGTATACGATATTAATTATCATTAGTATTATATTAATTATTTTTGGGTATTGATTTAACTATTCAAAATAAATTTTTCATAATACTAATCTATTTATAAGAAAGTATTATATGACCACTACTGATATAAAAAAGACCCAAGTCAGTACATATAGCACCACCTGAGTCTCTTCCATTCGATTTAGTTTATTAATTTGTTGTACACGCTATTAGTAATAGTATTTTTACCACCAACTACTATAATTCCATCCTCATCCAAATCTTTAAGTCTAGACTTCACACTTGATGGTATACTATTTTTATTTATAAGAATAATAGGTGCTTTTGCAATGTTAGTTATTGCGCCTGCAGAAAGAGCATCTATTGAGTTATATCCATTTGCTAGTATTACCTTTTCTAAATACGGATAAACTTCATCAGCTATCTTTATAGCAGTTTCAAATCTATCTTTTCCTGCAATCCTCCTAGTTTTTACGTCTAACTGTTTCATCATCCTAGCGTTCATAGATGAATTACCACCAACGATTATTACTTCATTTATATCGTTATCTTTCACAAATTTCTTAACAGATTTTGAAACATTGTTTCCATCTGTCATGACAACCGGTAGTGATTCACTTGTAGCCAAAGATGAAACAGTAAGAGCATCTGCATTTTTACGTCCATTTATAAGCACTAACTTGCCACAACTACTATTCTTTACCACTTTTTTCGCCAAATCTATAGAAGTAGCATATCTATCACTTCCAGAAACTCTACTTACAGCCAATCCCTTCTCCTTTAGCTTTTTCTCAACATAAGAAGAAACAGAAGCCTTTCCTCCTACTATAACAACCTCACTGGCATTTAATCTTTCAATTTCTGATAATGTTTTACTAGGTAGGTCTTTAATCTTAGTTAGTAAGATTGGTGACTTTGATAAATCAGCATAGGAAGCGGCTACTAATGCATCTGCATCATTCATTCCACTAGCCAAAACAACTTTATCAGCCTTTTTAAAGTACGCTTTAGATATTTCAACAGATGTTTCATATCTATCATAACCAGATAATCTACCCTTCACTTCTACTTTTTCATCTTTATCATCCTTGCTTCCAATAAAGTTTGATTTATCAGTCTTCCTTGCCTTGCTCCAATCGAATCTTAGTATTGCAGACTGTGCACCAGCTCCCTGCTTGATTTCATCATATGAATGAATGTCACCCAGCTTACCACTTTTACCAACTGATGAAAGTGAATCCATAGCATCTACATTTACTCTTACATATATTTCATCTTCTTTTTCACCTCTCGAAAATTCAAATATTTCTGGGAACTTTTTCCTTAAACCTTTAATCAAAGACTCATCTTCAATGTGCTTTAATACCTTCATTTCAGTTTTTTTACCATTTGAGTCTGGCGTCATATTTGACCCCTTTGTCACTTTTTCATCAAATACAAACAACTTTGTCACATGACCGTGTAAATTCATAAAATCTAAGCCTTTGAATTTGATTTGATACGTTGGCTTGCCTTTTTCAACCTTTACAATAGCAGTCTTTATTATGGCATTATCACCCATAGATGGTGTATTGTCAGCATATTCTGTTTTACCTACATGCATTAATCTTACCGGCACTTCATAATAAGCTAAATCCCTGTCAGCTTCCTCAACCTTGTCTATAGAAACTGAAACTTCGTCTGATTTTGAAGGATCCTTCTTTGATGTAGCCTTTACCTTTAGCCTAGTAGAGCTTTCTTTTGCTGATATACTTAGATTTCCGTTTTTGTCGATACTTGTTGCTGTAAGTTCATTTCCAGATATACTCCAGTCTACAGCCTTGTCTTCATCAGACAAACTTTCACCCTCCACCTTGGCAGTTAGCTTATATGTTTTTCCTGCTTTTGCTTTAATGTTTTCTTGTTCAATCTTAACTGATTTTACTTTGGCAGGATTTTGAGGGTCTGGTGCTGGTGGGTTTGGTTCTGGTTGGTTTGGTGATTTTGCATCTGATGTGATTATTACATCACCTAACTTTGAAAGACCAAATATAAGAGTATTTCCAACTATTCTAGCCCCCTGAATATTTTCTAACTTGTTTCCATCTACAAAGTATGGCTTAGGATTCTTTAAGTCCTTGCAATCTACTTGATAAGTAAATATAGGTTCACTTCCTATACTTGTATCCTTTGGTATAGAAGTATGGATTAGTTTTGAAATTTCCTTATCCTTTAATTCAGCAAGATTCTTATTTTTTTCACTTACCTCTTTTAGTTTTTCATTATCCTTAGAAGTAGATATGCCTACATTTAACTTGGCATTGTCGTCTACATTGGCTAGGCTTACAAAAGTCTTCTTGTCCTTTGATACTATCTTCATATGCTTAGGATGGTTGAATTTTTCAAACTTCTTTTTTAAACTATCTATGGTTAAATCTTGTTTGCTATTAGTATTAAATTTTAAATCAACAATTTTTTGTCCTGAGCCTTCTCCAGCAGTATCCATTGCATCCACATTTACTCTCAGATAGATGGTATTTTCCCCCTCCTTAAAATCTGTATATGCTAGACTGAATACATGAGGGAATAGTTTTTCTGAGCCCTGTCCTAGTTGCTTACCTTTTTTATATGATAGTATATCACAAAGAATGTCGTTTTTATTTTTACTTTCAATCTTGTTATCCTTAAGAGAGAATAGTTTTGTTAGTCTTCCCTCTATTCCTCCAAGTACAGTTCTCTTATCAAAAACTAGATATGCCTTTTTGATACCACCCTTTTCTGTAACAATCATCTTCTTATCATTAATAAGAGCATCTTCTGCCATTGATGGTCTATTTTTGTCCACATGATTTATTAGGCTTACTGGTATTTCATATGCGGAGTCTATCTCTTCATAGATAGGTTTTGCAGCTACATTGTTATTATTCTCGTCATATTTTGTCAAATCTTTACTTGGTGTCGGTATTACAGTAGATTTCTTGATAACAAGATCTACCTGATCTGATTTTGAAGAATCCTTCTTTGATGTAGCCTTTACCTTTATTTTTTCTGCCTCTTCACTCTTTGATACTTTAAGGTTTCCATCTTTGTCTATAGTAGTATCCTTATCATAACTTCCTACTAAATTCCAGTCTACCTTTTTATCTTCTACTTTTAGGTTCTTTCCTGCTACATCTGCTTCAAGCCTGTAGCTTTTTCCTTTTTCTATTTGAATGTCTTTATCCTTGATTGTTACTGAATCTACACTTGCCTCTTCCTCTTGTGGTTCTTCGCCAGATAACTCTGTTGTGGAATTTGACATATTAGCATCAATTGGTTCAAATGGCGATTCTTCTGGATATGCTTTTACTTTATCCATATTGTAGTCCATAAATGCTATATCTTGATCAGTAACAGGCTTACCATCTTTTCTTTTTAAGGTTTCTTTTATTTTTTCCTTGCAAGCCTTCATCAATTTTTCTGTTTCTTCATAGCTTTGAGCTGGAAATGTTTGACGATATAATTTCATCTCATCTAATTTTAAAATATTGTTTATGCTTTCACCTGTAAAAATATCTGTATTCTTTTTAAATTTATCTAGCTTATCTCCATGTTGAACATCGAAATTTTTGTACAAATTCCTTCTAAAATTGTCATATATCATATAATTTCTATAGTTAAAACCCTCGAAATTATCCATATCTGACATATAAATGTGACACATAGGAGTGTAGTCTCCCATTGCATCTACGCATACCGATAGTGCTATTGCCCATCTCTTGCAATCCTTATCATATATGATAGGATTTTCGCACACTACTCCATCCTTTAAAGGTAGTAGTTCAAACTCAATCTCATCGTAGACAAGCCCCTCAAAACAAGTATAGACACTATAGCCATCATTTAGTATGTCTTCCTTTACTTTATTAGAATTTACATATTTTTTTCTAGCTATTGTAGAAGCCAGACACCCTACATAAGGAAGATCGGCAGAACTTATGTTACTCTCTGACCCTACAAAATTCAATGCACCATTTAAACCGGAAGCAGTAAAGTATTTATCTGCCTTCACCTTTAGAAAGTATTTGTCGCCTCTTTTTATTACTTGACCACACCTTATAAAGCATCCACCTTGACCAGTACCATGTGAATCAGCCATAGAGAACTCAAGTGCATTGTCTAGAGAATCTGTAACATCTTCTGCGCTCTGATCTGCCTTTGCGTTATCATAAAGTTCCTCTGTAACTGTATCAATTGAATTACCATAGTTAATCAAACCTAATACTACATCCTTTACCTTTTCAGGTGTATTAAATGTTTTTTCATCCATTTTCCAAGAGCTATCTAGCTTATAGTCATATAGAATGTGCAATTTATTATCATCCTTAATAAAGCCATAATTTTCTAGACCACCATTACGGTTACTTCTCTTAACCGCCTCATTATTTATTTCTTTTTCGATTTCTTCATTTGTTTTATTTTTAAGTTCTTTATAGGCTTTGTCGTACGCCGTTCTATTTATTTCTTTTTTTTCTTCTTCAGTTAGAGCCCCACTCTTTTCTTTCTTTTTTTCAGCAGTAAGTTTACTTACTTCAGTTCCATAAAGAAGATGCAAAATACCTAGTTTTGCTTCTTTTTCAAATAATTTTTTCAATTTTTCTGTACTATCATTACCATTTTCTAATGCGTCATTGTACATATTTTTTATTTCATCTGTACTGCTTATTTCAAACTTAAGTTTTAAATCTTTTATTTGATCGATAGGCTTGTCGATGGTGTATGTAGCTTGATCAATGACCTTAAATTTTTCACCATCTTTTGATGCAGTTCCTGGTTCTACAATCGGCTTTCCATCTTCACCAGTTTTTGGTATAGTTTTGTATGCGTATGCATCTGCCATATGCTTTTTACTTGGCTGTATTTCATTATTGCCATCCATTAAAACAGCATTAGAATATCCCAGTTTTGACTTTCCTAAAATAGTATTAAACCTTAGGCTTATTTCAGTTTTATTTTCATCAATTTTTTTAAGTTTTACATACTTATGTACGCTAAAATTTACACCCAAAAGCATTCTGCTGTTAAAGTAAAAATCCTCCCTACCTATTTTGTCAAAGGTGTCCTCTTGATAAGTACCCTCTAATAGCTTATCAAACTTTTCTATAAGTTCTCCTTGATTAGCAATTATGTTGCAACCAGATACTATCGGCTCGACAGAATTTATTTGCTTAATTATAGCAGTATCATCGACTGCCTTATTTTTTTCTGCTAGTACCATAGGTGATACATTGAAAATAATAGATAAGGCTAACAAAATTGATACTATTTTTTCTTTTATTTTTCTCATATAAATTAGATCATATAGAATGGGAAATTCCCATTCTATATGACACTACCTCCTTATTACATATTTTTATTTATGCCTTACTCAACCACCAAAACAGCATTCTTTTTTACATTTGGTTTGATAGCCTGATACATAGCAGGTACTTCAAATGCAAGATAACAACGCTTGTATGTATGATTGAACTTATCAGTTACAGTCTTTACTGGTATTTCTACTGTTCTTTCTTTTATACCCTTGTATCCAAAGGTATCCAGCCCTGTAACATCATCTATATGTGTCCCATTATAGTTCACATAGCTAGCAAACTGGCTAGAGTCACTTACATTATACATTGATATTTTCGTAGCATCTGCAATCGGTGTCTTGTATTTAGTCCCATCTTTTATTTTTATAGGCTTAAATTCTGTAGAGTAGACTATCCTGTCTATATATGATGGCAATTCACCAACATTTGCTACAGGTTTAAATACAACCTCCTTAAATGTTATTCTCAACTTTTCATTTCCTTCTGTTCCACTTATATAGACCTTATCCACAAGGACATTTGCCATAGAGTGAATTTTAGTATTTATATTGCTATCATTAGGGTATATTGTAACCTTTACTTCCTTTCCAAGATTTTCACTGCTAGCATCATTTCCATCACTGTAAGTGACAGTAGTATTGAGCTGCTTCACTATTTTAGCGTCATATGCCTTTGCTAGTGTGCTTACACTCATGATAAATCCTGCAACTAACACTCCTAATAATGCTTTCTTTGTAAGTTTTTTTAATTTCATCTCTCTACTCTCCTTTTAAAAATTATTTATCAGTAAATATATACTGAGCTGTTGGGATATATTCACCCATTGAAGGTACTGAAAACTGAGCATATACCTGTCTCTGATTTGGATCCTTTAGTGGTATCTCAAATGTTTTAATCATTTGCCCACTTACACTTGGTGTATTTGCATTATATGCATCTAGAATTCTAACACTTCTTTTTGATGCTTGATCTGTTGGATTGTTATTTTCAAAGTACCATACATATTTTACATATGCTGGCAAGCCATATATTTCTGTTTCTCTAAAAGATAACTTTACATAATATTCCCCATTTCTCTTTACAACTTGACCTTGATTTACTACTGCTGGCGAGGCCATTGATGGTTCTTCATCATCATCAAACTGCATCAAATTTACATTTACCTCTTTTATTACTTCTTCATTCTCTTCTGGAAGTATTGGTTCTACCTTCCAATCTTGTCCCGGCTGTGGCTGAGGATTTGAGCCACCATTGTCATATGGTTGACCACCATCTACCTCTTGAGCATTCGCATAGTCAAGCCTCAATCTCAAAAACGGTCTACTCGTTCCCATAGCATCGTTTTCCACCTGTACTAGTATGTATTCTTCATTTGTACTGTCTCTGTCTATGCTGATTACCTTAGGGAATATGGCTTTTACGCCATCATAGCCTACTGCCTGCATTGTTTCATCAATATTTGCTTCTTTTGCTTCTGCATTTGATGACATATTAGGATATACAAACAACTTTTCGAGATGAGCAAACTTGTCTCCAACTTTCATTTCTTTTAGTCCAATCGTTATCCTAGACTTTCCATCAGTATTTTTGACTATTGCCATATTTTGGAATACACCGGCAGCCATTGAAGGCTTATTATTCTTTTCCTTTAAGGCCTGTAGCGGTACCTTGTAGTACTTGCCTGCCGGAACTAGATTTTTAAGGGCTGTGTTTAGGGCTTCTATTTCTTCTACTATCTGACTAGGATCGTTTGAAGTCTTTACTATCTCCTTAGCCCTAGCAAGTTCAGCCTTCAAGGCTTCTACAGAAGTCTTGCTCTTTGATTGATATAGTTCTTCCTTGTCTGCATTCTCTATGACTATATTCAACCTATCCTTTAATTCTGCTACCGTAAGTTGAGGAGCTTCATTAAAGGCCCTTATTGAATTTTCTAACTCAAGATTTGCTCTTTCCAGTTTGAAGACATAATCATCATACTTCTTGTTTATCTTTTCAATCTTATTGTCTACTGATAAGATACCGTTTCTTAATTTTGTAGCATAACTTATATCCTTTAGTCCGGCATCCCCATCTAGTATATCTTGTGCCTGCACCTTTAAATTATTAGCATCTCTTAGCGCAATTTGCTTTGCCTTACTTCTTCCATTTGGAACTATTATGTACTTTGCATACGATAGATTTGTATCTATCTTTACTAAACCGGCATTTGTCAACATTGCTGGTAATAATTTTGCCTTTGAATTTTGTATCGTGTATACAGCTATATCGTTTGCATCACTGTAGCCATCAACAGCCAACTGCTGAATATACTCTGGGAAACTTTGTCTGCTCAAAGGTTTATAGCTCTGATCACCTTCTCTTAGCTGAACATCAAATGCCTTATAGTTCGATATGCCTATATCATACATGGCATTCGAACAAGCATTGTCATTGCCATTACTTATATTTATTGCACTGTCATATGGTATTGCGCTATTTGAGTCTGTAAGCGAAAAATTCCATGTTTGGCTACTAAACCAACCCCCTTCAGAATATGAATTTTCTACCTTGTATACACCTCTTTTACCATAAGGTATTGTATATGATTTTGTTGATAGCATAGCTTTATTGTTTTCATCAAAGTATTTTACTTTTAAGGTTAGATTTCCACCATTTTTACCTACATATTTTTTTACATCCTCCGGTTTGATATTTACGTTTTCATAGATAGTAGGCAAACCATACCCTCTGAAAGACAAGTGTTCTGCCTCCATAGAATTTGAATTTGGCTCGCTACCATCTAGAGTAAACCTCAGTTTCTCTCCCTTACTTACACCAAAATTAGGCTTTCTAAATCTTAAATTTATTCCCTTTGTTTCACTCTGCATAAATTTACCTAACTCTCTTGAGTCGTAAGGACTAAGTTTTCTTCCGTTTATATTCATTACATATGGAAGATTTGACTCTTCAGCATTCATAGGAAAAATTCTTGTCTGTGCTGTAAATAATATGTCTGGATTTTCTAGTGTATCTTCTGAATTGATTGTATCCTTAATTGATATTATGCAACCTTTGACATTACCTTTACTCTCACTCCATAAGTATACTTTGGAAGTCATAGAAGCTAATTTTAGATTTATCTTCCTCAATTCATAGTTGATGCCACCTGCATTTCCACTCTCGACTACTGCCGATTGAAGATTTTCAGGATTTTTATATTCAGCTGTTCTTGTTATCTGAATATTATCAATCCCTGATTCTTCCAATTGACCTGTCGATCTGTAATAATTATATTTTGAAAAATAGTAGATTTCTAAATTCATACCATCTGCTGTCTTGTACAGCTTGGCCTGTGGTTCAATCATTCTTTTTAAGGAATATCCTGACGTACCAATTTCAGAAACCACCAAATTAGCAACATCGTTTGACATATTGATAGCCTTTGTTGGTGGGATTATCCAAGGTCCTGCCAACATTACAAGTGCTAGTGTCAAACAAGCTGTTTTTTTCAAAACTCTTGTACTAGCCTTACGAAAAACCATTTTATATCACCTCTTTCAACTAAAAATAGACTGCTTTTTACTAATGATAATCAATTTTAATTCCATTATATCATAAATTTCTATAAATTGCTTCTACTTTTTTTATTTTGACAGTGTCAAGTTTTTATT
>NZ_ADJN01000035.1:0-5878 GCF_000178095.1 Peptostreptococcus anaerobius 653-L
AGAAGAAGGAGCTACTATAAAGACTGGGGACTATGAGTTTGAGGTCATATCTATCAAGGGTCATACACCAGGACATATGGGTCTATATGAGAAAAATCACAAGATCCTATTTTGTGGAGATACCATACTTGAGACTATAACTCCTAATATAACATTTTGGGGATTTGATAAGGGGGATATGCTAGGAGTCTATATCAATACCCTATTAGACCTTAAAAAGATGGATATAGAATATGTATTTTCTACTCATAGGGACCTGATTAAAGACTACAGGTCTAGGATTGACACTATTATTCACCACCATATGCTTAGGATGCAGGAGATTCTAGATGCTATGGAAAGTGGTATTGAGTATACTATCAGAGACCTTGCCCCAAGGATATCATGGAGGATAAAGGCGGATGGGTGGGATGATTTTCCACCAGCCCAGAAGTTTTTTTGCATCTGGTGAGACTATGGCCCATGTATACCACTTGGTTGAAAAGGGATATATCATTATGGAAGAAAGACAAGGTGTCTTGTATTTTAAGAAAATCTTTCTTAATCTGAAGAAGGGGTTGGATTTAACAAGGGTATGTTCAACAATGTAATGGTGGCAGATTTTTCATATAGGGGAAAAGAAGTATACATGAAACTTGCTCCTAGGTTTAAGAGGGAGGATACATAAAGCGTTATTAAATCTATAAGTGAAATACTATAGTATCAATTGCTAAGAATAAGAAGGGTATTTTAGTGAAAGTGATTTTCCTTGAATATTTACCCTGCTTGTGTTATAATTCTTTTGTACTAGATGGGGAGTTAGCGGTGCCCTGTACCCGCAATCCGCTTTAGCGGGGTTGAATTCCATCCCGAGGCAATCTATCTGTAATGCTGACCTTGTTAAGTAGTGTTGATAGATGGGTCCCAAGCAATGAAAGCTCATGAACCTCGTCAGATTCGGAAGAAAGCAGCGATAAGTGATCACTTTTGTGTGACTTGGGTTCGCCTATAAGGAGCCAACTGCCAAGGTAACGGTTGGAGATACTTGTCGACGGATGGTGTACATTTAAGTAATAATCGGGGTTGACCCGAGGCAACTCCTAGGAGTTGCTATTTTTTTATGGAGGTAATGGTATGCACAAGGCTTTGTATAGAGAGTACAGACCCATGGTATTTGAGGATGTAATAGGTCAAGACCATATAATAAAAACTTTAATAAACCAGATAAATACGAATAATCTAAGCCACGCCTACCTATTCTGTGGAACTAGGGGAACTGGTAAGACATCTACAGCAAAGATACTTGCTAGGGCTGTAAACTGTACTCATGACGGGGACAAGCCATGTAATGTATGCCAGTCTTGTGTGTCTATAATGGATGCGTCTAACTTAGACGTAATAGAAATAGATGCTGCATCCAACAATAGCGTTGACGATATAAGAGAGCTAAGAGATACAGTAAAATACACTCCAAACAAGTCCAAGTACAAGGTATATATAATAGATGAGGTCCATATGTTGTCTTCAGGAGCCTTCAATGCCCTATTAAAGACACTTGAGGAGCCACCATCATATGTTATATTTATCCTAGCCACAACTGAACCCAACAAAATACCAGCGACTATTTTGTCTAGGTGTCAGAGGTTTGACTTTAAGAGGATAGGACTGGACACCCTAGTAGACAAGATGAAATTTATCTGCCAAAAAGAGAATGTAGATATAAGTGATGATGCTCTAAGATTGGTGGCTAAAAATGGCCAGGGCTCTGTTAGGGACTCCCTGAGTATTCTAGACAAGTGCCTGTCATTTTCAAATGGGCCAATAAGCATGGAAGAGGTCCTAGACCTACTTGGTGCAGCGGCCCCAGGTCAACTTATAAGTCTTTCTGAATCTATTATAGAATCCGATGTTGCAAGGTCTATGAAGCTAGTTGATGACTACTTTATGTGGGGCAAGGATATCAGGCTCTTGGTTGAAGACTTGACCAGTGTTTTTAGGTCGATGATGATGATGAAGATATTCAATGAAGCTGATTCTGTTGTAGAATTCAATGAAGAATACAGGAACAAGTTGCTAGAAAAGTCTAAGTCCGTAGATACAGAGGAGATAATAAGGATATTAAACCTATTGTCAGAGGCTATAGACAAGTTAAAGCAGTCTACAAATCAGAGGATGACCCTAGAAATATATATAATGAAACTAGCAAGTCCCGCAACCGATGACTCCTATAGGGCCATAAAAAAGAGGCTAGAAGTCATAGAGAGAATGGTAGAGGATGGCAGGATAACAGTAGTAGGTCAAGTGGGTACAAGTATAGGGGACCCAGAACCTAGTTTGTCTGATAAGTCTAGGGGTCATATGGACCAGAGAGTTGGAAGACAGGATAGAACAAACAAGGGTAGTTACGGACAAGAAACTGATTTATCATCTCCTAGAAAAGACCGTCTTGATCAAAATCTAGAGGACATAGACGAAGAAGGTCTTGCTTACATAGAAGAAAATTGGAAGAAGCTTCTTGAAAGACTCGTAAAGGACAGGAAGATGCCACTGAAGGCGTTTTTGGAGGACAAGCATGCACTTAGGTACAAGAACCATATCCTGTATGTTGTCTTGAGTGATGGATTTTCCTTTGCCATAGAAAGATTGAAACAGGAAGAAACTAGCAAATATATAAAAAATGTAATCAGTGAAATATACAAGATGGACATAGATGTAAGGTTTATAGTCAAGGATGATATGGACAAGATGGAGTTTTCTGATCCAGAACCTAAGCAGGAACTTGGACAAGATCCAGCGATTGGTATATTGAGCAGTCTTGGAGATAAATTAAAGATAGAAAAATAATTGATATTTGACCTGAATATAGGTAAAATTATAAATGTTATTTGTCATCTCATATAGGTTGACAAATATTAAAATAAAATTGAAAAACAAGAAAATAAACTTAAATAGGAGGAAGTAATATGGCTAAAAGAGGTGGATTTGGCGGAGGAATGCCAGGTGGAATGAACATGAACAACCTGTTAAAGCAGGCTCAGAAGATGCAGGAAGATATGCAAAGACAGCAAGAAGAACTAGAGGCCAAAGAAGTAGAGGCATCAGTAGGTGGTGGAGCAGTTGTGGTAAAGATGACTGGTAAAAGAGAACTTACATCTATAACAATCAAGCCAGAAGTAGTTGACCCTGATGATATAGAGATGCTTGAAGACCTAGTTATTAGTGCTGTAAACCAGGTCCTTAGGGATATAGAAGAAATGCAGAAGTCTCAGATGAGCAAGCTAACTGGGGGTATGAATTTACCATTCTAGTGGTAGTAGATTATGGAAAATTACAGCGAACCGATAGATAGACTTATAAATGAATTTTCTAAACTGCCCGGAGTAGGAAGAAAAACAGCCCAGAGACTTGCATTTCACGTTATAAATATGAATGAGAATGATGTCAAGGGGCTTGCAAAGGCCTTGGTAGATGTCAAGCAGGAGATAAAATACTGTAGTGTATGCTGCAATATATCAGATTCTGATGTATGTCCAATATGCTCTAATAGTCATAGGGATGCAAGCACTATATGTGTTGTTGAAGACCCTAGGGATGTAGCAGCTATGGAGAGGACAAAGGACTATAATGGCAAGTACCATGTTTTAAATGGGGTTATATCACCACTTGATGGGGTTGGTCCTGAGATGTTAAATATCAAGGAACTTATCTCTAGATTGGGTGATGGGCAGGTCAAGGAACTTATAATGGCTACCAATCCCACAATAGAAGGAGAAGCAACAGCCATGTATATATCTAGACTAGTCAAGCCAATGGGGGTCAAGGTGACAAGGATAGCCCATGGTCTACCTGTAGGTGGAGACCTAGAATATGCAGATGATGTAACTATTTCCAAGGCACTTGAGGGTAGAAGGGAAATATAGATAGGAGTGAATGACATGGATTTTGATGAAAATAAGGCCATGGACCTACTATTGAAGAAAAGACATAACAAGAAAAAGACAGGCCTATCAAAGAAGTCCTCAAGGTACAAGAGGGTAAATGATTCTGGTAGTTTTAGAAATAATGCCAGACATTTCCAGTTTGACTATGAGGAAGACTATTATGAGCCAGGAAAATAAGCATAAAATAAGCCCAGATGATCTAATGTCAAATGGGCTTTTTTGCTTTTAAAGGTCAAATAAATCTAAGAGCCTATTCCTATTCAAAAAGTTATCGTAGTCTACGCTGGTATTTTCAAATATATCAAGAGATAGAAGGGCTATATTGTAAGAAGAGCAGTTCTTTCTTATACACCTGATATTATCCTTCATCCTTTCTAGTCTTTCAGGGTTGTCTATTAGGACCTTTACGACTGATTTAATCGAAAATTTCTTGGTAGTCCTGATGGCTACACCACAGTTTGTTAAAAAGTCTAGGTTTTCTCCTTCTTGACCAGGTATAAAGTAAGGGATTACCATAGGAACTTCCTTTAGGAGGGCTTCCGTTGTAGTAAGTCCGCCTGGTTTTGTTATAAGTATATCTACTATGGTAAGTATATCATTCATTATGTTGGTAAATCCTATCACCTTGATGTTTATATCCGTATTGTAGGATTTGATCCTTTCATCTAGAGACCTCTTAAGAGACTTGTTTCTACCTGCTATTACAAGTATCTGAAAGTCACGTTCAATACCGACCAGTTCATCAAGGGTATTCTTTATATTTCCGGCTCCAAAGCTACCACCCATCAAAAGGACTGTCTTTTTGTCTGGATCAAGCCCTAGTTCGTTCATTATTATATCCCTGTCACGAGATTCCATAAAGGCCTTTTCTACAGGGATCCCAAAAGGTTTGATTTTTTCTTCTTCTATACCATCTTCAATAAGAAGTTCTTTTACAAACTCGTCTCCGCATATATAATAGTCTATCTCATCCTGTAAGTAGGCTGAGTGGGCTGTATAGTCCGTCAAGACTGATACCAAAGGTGGAAACTCATCGTAGCCCTTTTTTAGCTTACTCAGGGCCACAAGAGGGAATGCGTGAGTACCTATTATAAGGTCTGGCTGTTCTTCTATAAGGAGTTTTTTGAATCTCTTTGCCATTATAAAAGACAGGGGATTGTTTTTGAACTCATTATAGGAAAAGAACTTTTTATCGGATATGTTATAGATCTTACCATAAGCTGTAGGTGTATACTTGGCTGATATTTCATATCCGTCAGATATTATCTTGTCCATTGTTTGATTTACAAGCTTAAAGCTATCTATTATTTTACACTCGATTTTTTGATCCTTATATCTAAGTGCTTCTATATCTTCTATTATTGCCTTGGCAGCCCTATTATGGCCACCGCCAGTAGAGGCTGTCATTATTAATACTTTCTTCATTTGATCCTCCTTACATATTTTTGACTATGTTACTTAGCATATTGTACTATATGTATTGATTTACAAAGCCTATTTTTAATCTAACTCTTAAGTCATTCAAATCAAATTATAAAACAAAGAATGACTGAATAAAAGTCTTTTTTGAGAATTTAAGATAAAGTTAAATTTATTTTAAAAAAGAGTTAGAAAAATAGCTCAGATTGTGATATAATACTCTATATAATCGATGCTTGGTTGTTTTTAGATTCTTGTGAAGCTAGTAAATACTATACAATTTAGGTCAGATATAGTCTATGTGGTGTACGGATATATATTTGCTACAAGTATTATAAAACTACAATTCACTATGTTGAGAAAAATAATTAAAAAATATCGAAAAATCTATTGACTTTCATATTGGCATTTGGTATTATAATACTTGTCCAATGGCTGGTCAGTAAAATAAGAACATGGCTCATTGGTCAAGTGGTTAAGACTCCGCCCTCTCACGGCGGCTACAGGGGTTCGAATCCCCTATGAGTCATAATTAAATA
>NZ_ADJN01000034.1:0-2342 GCF_000178095.1 Peptostreptococcus anaerobius 653-L
TCAATAATATTCTTCTCATGTTATTTTCATGCCGAGTATGTTATAATAGTGGTGAGCCAGAGGGCTTTCGCCCTCTCTCATCACCGTGAGTTACTTCTCAAGGAATGATATCAAAGCTATTATTGTGCTAACCACACCTGAAATATTAGATATTATTTGAAGTAACTCACTTCTTTTATGTCGTTTTCGACTTTCTCTACTCAACTTGTAGGTACTGTATAGGCATAGCATAAGAAAGTGGGGGATTAATGCCCCCACTTATTTTTGAGTCTATTTAATTTGTCCACCGTGGGGGTTTGGTGGGGGTTTTAAAGTTTCTTCCCTGCCATTATATGGCTTTATTTGAATTACACTAAAAAATACAACGAGTGTACAGTCGTTGGTATACAATTATTTAATTATAAGTGAACTACTTATGTACAAATAGCTTGGTTTAATGTATAATTAACTTAATTGTGTAAAAAAATTAGAGAAGTATGCTTATAGATAGCAAAATGATGGTAGAAATGAAATGTAAAAGTTTATTTATTGTAATATGAAGGGAGAATTTTAATGAATACAGTTTCCGTAGAAATACTAAAAGATTTATACTATATGGGTGTAAACGATAGAGAGACACATTTATTTGAAAATATGTGGCCGCTTCCAGAGGGGGTTGCTTACAATTCATATCTAATAACTGACGAAAAGACAGCTCTATTAGATACTGTAAAAATAACAAAGGTAGATGGTTTTATAGAGAGCCTAAAGAGGAATCTAAACGGTAGAGACCTAGATTATTTAGTAGTTCACCATATGGAGCCAGACCATTCAGGCTGTTACAAGACAGTTCTAGACCTTTATCCAAATCTTACTTTTGTAGCCAACAAGAAGGCTAGAGCAATGATAAAGGACTACCTAGAAATAGATCCAGAAAACTTCCTAGAGGTTAAAGATGGAGATGTACTTGACCTAGGAAAGAGAAAGTTGACATTTGTAAATACTCCAATGGTTCACTGGCCAGAGTCAATGGTTAGTTATGAATCAACTGACAAAATCCTATTCTCACAGGATATATTTGGTGGATTCGGAGCCCTAAACGGAACTATTTTCGATGATGAAATGAATTTTGAATTCTTTGAAAGTGAAATCAGAAGATATTATTCTAACATAGTAGGAAAGTATTCAAAGCAGGCTGCAAGAGCTCTACAGAAAGTAAAGTCACTAGAAATAGATATAATATGTCCAGTTCATGGATTGGTTTGGAGAGCAAATCCAGACAAGATAGTAGACTACTATATCAAGTTGGCTAACCAGGAAAACGAAGAAGGTGTAGTTATAGCTTATGGTTCAATGTATGGAAATACAGAGCAGATGGCAGACCAGTTAGCAAGATTCTTGGCAGAAGAAGGAATTAAAAATGTAAAGGTACATGATGTATCTAAGACTCATGCATCATACATTCTAAGTGATATATGGAAATACAAAGGATTCATACTAGGAAGCTGTACATACAACAACTCAGTATATCCAAATATGAACCAGTTGATGTATACATTAAAGATGAACAAGCTTACAAACCATTCACTAGGTATATTCGGGTCTTATGGATGGAGCGGCGGAGCTGTAAAGGAATTGACACAATTTGCATCAGAAGGTGGAAATTTCGAAGTTATGCCAACTATAGTTGAAACTAAGGGAACTATGAAAGAGGATGATATAGAAGCCCTAAGACAGCTAGCTAAGGAAATGGCTGCTTCAATCAAAGGAGCATAATAGGTATGACTAGAGGCTTTGAATTAGTAGAAGATAGGCATAGAAAACATCCAGATATTGATATAGTCCTTCCTCAAAGGGGTACATCAAGATCAGCTGGCTATGATATCTGTACACCAGTGGATATAGTAATAGGACCTAGAGGTTCATCAAAGACTATATTTACAGATATAAAGGCATATATGGGGGATGATGAGGTACTTACTACTTATGTGAGAAGCTCAATTGGTATGAAGAGAGGCCTAGTACTAGCCAATACTACTGGTATTATAGACTCTGATTACTATTCAAACCCAGACAATGATGGAAATATTGGATTTATGCTTAGGAACCTGACAGATGATGAAGTGCTTATCAAGGCAGGTGAAAGGGTAATACAGGGAATCTTTGTAAAATACCTAGTTGCAGACGATGACAAGCCCAAGTCAGAAGAGAGATTGGGTGGAGTTGGATCAACAGGAAAAAAATAGTTAAAAATAGACTTTTAAAACTATCCATAAAATGTTATAATATAGTGTATGATTGCCGATGGCAAAAGTCTAAAAACAAAAAAGACGATCTAGAGAAATCTAGGTCGTTTTTTTTGC
>NZ_ADJN01000033.1:0-2714 GCF_000178095.1 Peptostreptococcus anaerobius 653-L
TCTATGCAAATAAAGTAATTGATAAAAATACTTGTTTATGATATAGTATAATAGTTGTGGAGAGGTGTCCGAGTTGGCTTAAGGGGCTCGCCTGGAAAGCGGGTGTGCGGGAAACTGTACCGAGGGTTCGAATCCCTCTCTCTCCGTTATTTAAATTACATACACTCATTTTAAGTATATAGTTGGAGAATATCAGTATATTTCACCTTAAGATACAAAATTTGAATAGGAGATTATTTATAAAAAAACTATATTATATCTATACATATTCTATTTTGTGTTAATAATAGGTTTATTAATTACCCCATTTGATTTAAGCATAAAAACCGAGGTTACAGAAAATACAATAATTGTTCAAAATGTAATAGAGTATTCCAGGATAGCAATATCTCTTATAATGACTGGAATAGGAATATTGTCAGTAATAAACACATTAAAAAATAAAAAATCATAATAGTATATTATACCTATAGAGAATTAAAAAAGAGCACAACTGTGCTCTTTTTTATATATGATGTTAAGTAAAATGCATTAAATAAAGTGATTTTATTTAATACGTAAATTGCAATATCAATTTGTACACTTTTAGTAAATTGCTTGTAAATGTAATAGTGGTTGGAGGGGCTAAAGTGCTTTTCTAACCACTATTTTTATTTAGAATATGTTATAATATAATTTAATGTATACTATATGTAGTTGGAATTTTATAGTAATTAAAAATTTATTATTTGGAGGTATAAATGAAAAACAAAAAAGTCAGTGCTATTGCCCTGCTTCCATTCTTGGTATTTATAGGCGTTTATCTTATAACGGGTATTGTTTTAAATGCTAGAGGAGTTGAGATGGCGTTTTACCAGTTGCCGTCACCAGTAGCAGCCATAGTAGGTATTATAGCAGCATTTATTATTTTTAAGGGTACTATTGATGAGAAGTTCAATAGTCTAATCAAGGGTTGTGGTAACGAAAATATAATCATTATGTGTATTATATTCTTGCTTGCTGGAGCTTTTTCAACTGTGTCTAAGAGTATGGGTGGAGTAGATTCAGTTGTAAATCTAGGTATGTCTGTCATACCTGCCCAGTATATCAGTGTAGGTATATTCGTAATTTCATCCTTTATAGCCATATCAACAGGTACATCTGTAGGTACTGTTGTTGCGGTTGCCCCAATAGCTATAGGTTTTGCTCAAGCAGCAGGACTTAACGAAGCCTTGGTTATAGGTGCGACTATAGGTGGGGGTATGTTTGGTGACAACCTATCAATCATATCAGATACGACCATAGCAGCAACAAGAACTCAGGGAGTTGAAATGAAAGACAAGTTTAAGGCCAACTTCTTGATAGCTCTTCCGGCAGCCATTGTGACTATAGGTCTTTTATTGGTGTTTGGTAGACCTGATGTGATACCTCCAGTGAAGGCATATGACTATGAGTTAATAAAGGTTGTACCATATATGTTTGTACTTATAGCAGCCCTATGTGGTATGAATGTTTTTGTTGTTTTGACAGGTGGTATAGTACTTTCAGGTATTATAGGAATAGCTGGTGGTTCATTTACTACACTTGTGTTTAGCCAGCAGATATTTGAAGGATTTAAGGGGATGCTTGATATATTCTTACTATCAATGTTGATGGGTGGACTTGCCTACATGGTAGAAAAAGAAGGTGGCATCAACTGGATCCTAAACAAGATTAAAAAAGTAATCAAGGGCAAGAAGACTGCTGAACTTGGTATAAGCGCCATGGTATCTATAACTGATATGGCAACTGCCAACAATACTGTTGCCATACTTATCAATGGACCTATAGCCAAGGAGATAAGTGAGGAGTACAAAATAGAACCTAAGAGGGCAGCTTCCTTGTTGGATATATTCTCTTGTGTATTCCAGGGGTTGATCCCTTATGGAGCCCAGGTATTATTCGCTTGTGCCAGTATAAAGGGTCTTAATAGCCCGTTTGATGTTGTGTATTTCTGTTGGTATCAGGGACTACTAGCTGTATTTGCCCTCTTGTCTATATATGTTCCCTATACGGATATGATACACTCCAAGCTTGCAAATAGAAAATCCAAGAAAAGTATATAGTTTTTTTGAAGGAACTGACTTATAAGTCCTGGAAAATACAAAAATGCTAAATTTAACAAAATAAAAGGTTGAAATTTAGCATTTTTAATTTAAGTAATAACTTGATTTTTTTGATGTATTTCTTACAGGTGATAATTAATTCCTAGTAGGAATTTTAATAGGTAATTTAAATATAAAATACGATACTTTAAGGAGAATACTTATATGCTTAAAGAGGTTTTTGATAATATATATATGTTTGAGGCTAAGCTACCTAAGAGCCCACTAAAGGCTATAAATGTATACGTAATAAAGGACAAGGACAAGAATCTTGTGCTCGATACTGGTTACAATATGGAAGAGACCTTGCTTTCTATGAAGGAGGGCCTGAAAGAGCTAGACCTGGACATAAAAGATACCGAATTGTTTTTGACTCATATGCACGCAGACCATACTGGCCTTTCTTATGAATTTTCAAAAGAAGGATGTCCAGTATATATAGGAAAAGTCGATGGTGATCTAGTTGTAGATTCTATTGAAGGTAGCTATTGGAAATTTGTAGAAAAATTATTTGAATACTATGCAGTCAAAAAAGGGGAAGTAGTTCTAGATGACCATCCTGGCTACCTATACCAGCCCAATGAGAAGGCA
>NZ_ADJN01000032.1:0-916 GCF_000178095.1 Peptostreptococcus anaerobius 653-L
AGTAGCCAAAACAACAGGACTTCGCAAGATAACAAAAGAAATCCTCGCAAAGCGAGGACTCATTAGTTGTTTAGATTATTATTTGAATTGAACCGCGGAGTGCCGAACGGCACGCTCCGTGGTGTGAGAGGGAGGAGAAATTCCTCCCTACTCGATTATTTTTATATGTTTTTATTCTTGGCCATCATCAGATTCATCTTTAGAAAAAGCAGATCTAATAGAGTCTACAATCAAGTTGATCAAAAGTAACAATACTACTAATATTATCAGGATAGGTACACCGAATATTATTATTGCTGGTGGTACCTTATCAGTCTTTTGTTTTATTTCATTTTCTAGAAATTTGTAGAAATCAAGCTTTTGTATTCCTTTTATACCGCCTTGTTTTCCTAAATCAGAGAAAACTTTTTTTATGTCTTCAAAGGCCATTCCTATATTTTTGCCCATATCACTGAAGAACTTGCCAATTGATCTGAATTTATCTGATATACCACCAAAGAAATCTTGAACGGATTTTATGATTCCACTTGATTTTTTCTGGGCCTCTTTTTTAGTAGAGTTAATTTTTTCGTTTGCAGATTTTTTGGCATCATCTATACTGTTCTTAGTATCATTTTTTATCTTTTCAACCTTGGCTGATGAATTCAGACTAGATTTGTCCTTTAGGAAAGGAATTTTAGATAAAATAAAGTCAAAATATCCAACAGCATCAGTTTCAGATACTAGGCCAATGCTTGAAACCATAGTACCTTTTTCGTAAATATTCATTCTACCTATCAGATCACCTTTTTTTACAGGCAATTTAAGTGAGTCGAAGTTGTATTTAACCGTAAAATTATCCTTTGATATATTCTTGCCTTGGCTTGTAGTAACAACATAGTCATTAGCTAGAGAGTACTTGATAGTTCCTGGTTTT
>NZ_ADJN01000031.1:0-4683 GCF_000178095.1 Peptostreptococcus anaerobius 653-L
ATATTATTAGTAGTAACAACTTTAGCACTAACATTAGCTTACTTTAAAACTAAAGATATACTATTAGCAATATCTGCTATAGGTTTTTTAGTGGCCACAATATTTGATTATTTATCAACAAGGAGGTAATCGTCTATGGAAGAAAACAAACAAATTGGCAAGTTACCAGCTAATAGAAAATGGGAACAAAAAAACAAAGAAAAGACTAGAATAGATGGGTATCGTCGTACTGCTAGACTTTTTATAAATAAGCACTCTAGCCCAGATGACCTTGAAGAATTAAAAATTCTGATAAAAAAAGAGAAGAAGAACTAAAAAATAAGGGTGGCAACGAGTCTATGTAAAAAAGAGAGCTGCTTATGTGATTTTAGGTATTACAATAGAAGGCACTAAAGAAGTATTAGGGCTTTATGTCGGAGATGCTGAATTCTCAAAATATTGGTTATCTATATTCAAAGAGCTATCAATCATATTCGAAAAACGCATAAGTTACTAGATTTAAAACTGATTTTATAGCAGTTTTTATTGACATGCAAAAAAATTAAGTAATATTATAAATTAAAGGGAGGTTGGATTTTCACCAGCCTTCCCAATAATCAAATATTTATTTTTTAACTACCTAATCGGAGGATTAGCCAATTTCACCCTTGGGTAATCTTGGGCTAGTGAATACCATATGTCAATACCCTGTATGTATTCTTGTTCTTTTAACATTGACACTATCCTTGACCACCTAGGTTTAATTATATCAAGCTCTTTATACCCTATTAACTCCGGGTCGAACTCTTCTAAATCCATATACTTTTCAAGTATCTTCAAAATCCTATATATGTATTTAAAATTATCCATTGTTACACCTACTAGTCTAGAATTGTAATACTTTCAATGTCAGACTGTTCCGCCTCGAAATGTTCACCTATAAATATCAATGCTTCCTCTTCATCATTGGCTGGATGCATATAATACGAACAATAATCTTCATTTGACTCACCGTTTATATAAACAATTCTAATTTGATGGCCTTCAGCTCTTCTCATTTCCTCTAGACTTACCATTGCTCGGCCCCTTTCTAGGCACTATATGCGTACCCTCATTTGAATAGTGTATTGAAAAATATCTTGTCGGTGTTACTTCTCTAATAACTTCATCGACAACAAACTCCATTGTATCCTTACCGAATACAAATTCTTTCTTAACCCAATTTTTATTTGGGCTAGTTATTTTATAATCTCCAGTACCATGATAAGCGTCGACAAGCTCCTGTGGGTCAACCTCCTCGGCTAAATAACTTTTGCCATCGTAATTATTATGACCTACTATGTGTTTGCCTTGCTTACCCTCATGAATCTTTTTAATACACTCATCTGATTTTATATATTTCCTTGTTTCTTCAATTTTATCATTTATGGCTTTTTGTATCAAGTAATCTTTGGTCTTTTTAACATCAACATCCCTGACTTTAGTCTTACTTGGGTCAATCTTGAATCCCTGGTCTTGACTTCGGTTCTTCTGCCTGACTTCCAGTTGTGTCAGCTTTCTTTTCTCGTTGTTGAAGTTATTCAAGTCCGTTGTTCCTGCAACAACTTGTCAAGGACTTTCTAATCATTTTTATGAGGTTTTTTATCTTTTTCTCGCTCCATTTCCCTAAGCATTATCCTTTTCAATTTATCTTGCATAGTTTCAGTCGCATTTTCATTAAAATGGACAATAACCTCATAATTTGCCTTTTCAATCTTCTTTATAGTCTTTGTTCCTGCATTATGTTCATTTTTATTTTCGTGCATATTAGTTTCCCTCCTGTTAGTTGCAATCAAAAAAAAGACGATAGAGTTTTATTTCTACCGCCTTTCACAAGTTTTATAGCTATTCATTTAATAACGCTTTAGCATTTATATATTAAATTTTCAAATCCTTATTACTCAGCATTTCGCCAAACATCGTATGATACATATCCTTGGAAGATTCCTCTATCTTTGTAATACTTGATATTTTATTTCCTGCATCTTTTGATGAAGCTCCGCAAAGATAAAAGGCTTCACTGTCCATTCCATAGTCAATGGCAATATACCTATCGTGATACTTTTTACCTGCAATTTTCATCTTCAGATTGATATTAGGGTAATCTTTTCTAAAATCGTTTAGGATATTTTTTGTCAGCATATCCTTGTTTTTCACATTGTCGCTAAAGACTATAATTTCGACATTGTCTTTTGCAGCCCTTAATAATTCTAAGGTTTTCAAGCCTATATAGTTATCTATTACATAAATGCTTTTCTTTGCAGACTTATATATTTTTGTATAAGCAACATCTGCTTCAATCTTATCTCCATTCATTAAAAGGAAATGCTTGTAAGTGTCTGGATCTATAAAATTATCCATCACCTTTTTCAAATCTTCTTTTGTAGCTAAAGTACTAATTTTATTGTTTATTATTGCTATATCCTTTGTATTTTGGTTTGTCTGTACTGCTATTTGTAATAATTCTTTCGAAGTGATAAAGTCTTGGTTTTCAACTATAAAGTCTTTCATCTGCTTAAACATTCGTATTAAAGCCTTGCTTTGCTTGACAGCAAGTTCTCCTCTTAATACAGTCATCAGCATATAAATACCTTGTTCTGTAAAGGCATAAGGCATATATCTTCTACCGCCTGAACCTTCATCTGATTTTGAGGTCAAAAATTTTGACCTCAAAAATTCCCATTCATTTTTGGTAAGTTGAAATCTAAAATCTTCATCAAATTTTTCTATGTTATTCTTAACTTGCTGATTAAATGTTTTTGTTTCATACCCATATATTTCAGCAAGTTCAAAGTCAAGCATAACCTTTTGACCTCGTATATAGTAAATCTTGCTTTTCATTGTAGTTTCATCTATCACTACAATTTCTCTGTTTTCATCTGCCATTAAATGCACCTCCAACATTATCTAAATTCTTTTCCAATTCGCCACGCACTGCGTAGCTTTTTGAATAAGTCTTATATTTTTTTGTATTTTTCTACTCCACCTTCAGCTTTTCCTATGTGTTCCACATTTTTTACAAGTCTCTTATTTACATTTTCGTAAAACCATCTGCCAATCAATGCCGGAGGTGTTGCGATTAACTCTCTCAAAACAAATTCTTTGCCTTTCGGTAAAGAGCTAATTTTGTTTAATAAGGTAGTATATAAGTCAGCATAGCTTGTATTTTCTTGTAAACTGCTACACTTGCAATATTCAGTAATGCTTGGGAACCCTCCCTCTATTGCTTTTTTAGTTAAAATTTCAAGTTCTTCATCGGTTACAGTAAATTGAATTCGCATTTATATATCCTCTCCTTATAACTGAGTTTATTACAATATCATTATCATTTTATCATAAATACGATATTTTTTCCATACTGCAATTTTAAGCCCTATTTTACACTTAGCTATAGTCTGTACCTATTTTATCATTAACGCTCTAAAAACACCTTTCCACCGTCTTATACGAGGTCTACAAGTGTTCACCCTTGTCATAATCTTCAAAGGTATATACTTTTGATTTACTGTTTTCCTTTAATTTTCCATATTCTTCATCAGTTAAGGAAACATTTTTATATTCTCCGTAAAAGGAGGGGGATATTTTTTCTTTTTCTAACTCTATATATCTCTTTATCTATCTCTATATCTCCGTTGCAGTTTTGTTGAAAAAGGTTGCAAGATGTTGCACCAGTGTTGCATTGCAACGCTTTTTGTCCTCTTGATTTCCTTGAACGCCTTGTAGAAGCTGTTTCTGAACCTATTAGACTTGGAATTTCTGTTAAAAAATACTCGTCATTTTCTGTGATTATCTCCATCAATCCTTGTGCTACAATATAATTTACTGTAACCATTACATCATCTTCCGTTTCATCAATCGTTAAGGCAAGCTCTTTGATAAAATCTGTTTCTACTCCATCATAATACAGCTTTCCACTATCTTTTAAGCTAAGTAAAAGCAATTTAAGATAGATGATTGTATAGGTATCTCCTCCTGATATTTTTCTTAGCCTTTTGATTCTCTTATCTGTAAAAAAATCTTCTTTCAATTTTAACCAATAGTATCTTCTGTTGTCTGCCATTTTTATCTTTCCTCCCCTTTATTTTTATAATTTTCTTTAGCCTTTTCTTTTGCTTTTTGTTTGTACTGCTCCTTTCTTTCCTCTTGCTCTTGGAATTTTTTCAGTTGTGCAATTACACTTGGTTTATCTCCTCTCTTAATTGCCTTATCTATTTCTATAGATAGGTCTATTCCATACTCGTCATTAACAATCTTTACTGCATATTTGATGTGGTCTATCTGCTTAAATTCGTCTTGAACTTTAGCTTTATCTTCAGTTAAGTCTTGTATCTCTTTTTCAAGGCTTGATATTTCTTTCTGCCAATCACTCGACTTTATAGCTGATGTTCCAGTAAATTTTTCTATAGTCTTTCTTGCTTTTTTGTAGTTTTCAATTTCATCTTTATGTGAATTGTAAAATTTATCTTTAAGAAAAGTTTTATCTTTATATTCCTGATATACCGCCTTATTTTCTTTGATGATGTCTGCACAAATAAAGCAACGATTTAACTCCTTTATTCTTTGGGTTTTGCTTTGAATATCTTCACTTATCTTTTTACTTTGCTTTGCCAGTTCAAAAACTTTTTCTTGTAGGTCTGCTATGGTTTGAAGATGATTATCTTTTAG
>NZ_ADJN01000030.1:0-3655 GCF_000178095.1 Peptostreptococcus anaerobius 653-L
TCAGGTCTTTTTTCACTATATCAATTTTTTATTAATTTTTGAATTTCAATTTTAAACCCTTATAGACCACGCATACCACGTAGAACATACCTATATAGGCCATTATCGGAAGGATGATGGCGACTAGCTTGGCAAAGGGAAATATTCCAACAAGTGTGGCTAGTATGGCAACTAAAAGAGCTGCTAGCTTGTTCTTTCTAGGATTATTGGCGTACATAAACTTACATAGACTCCACATCGTTGCCGCTGATGCAGAGAATATACCTAGCAACAAGACTATTGTAAAGGCGTTTGCCACCAAGGGGTCTATCCTCTGAGCAAGGTAAAGGGTTGGAACATCTACCCTTGATATGGGTTCAATATTGAGAAGTATAGCTGTCGATATGATAGTTATTCCAAGGCAGACCTCTATAGACCCGAGTAGAGAACCGTATTTTATTTGTTTTAAACTCCCTGCAGAGGCTCCTAGTTTTGATATGTAGGTACCACCGGCAGATACTGCCAAGGAAAAGTATAAGAATCCACTGAAGTACCATACTGGACCAGCCTTATACTGCTTTAAGATTGATTGTAGGTCGCCTATTAATGAAAAATTTGAATAGTCCTTTTGTATGACTATCAGACCTACAAGTATGAAAAAAACAATCAGTATAGGGGTCACTTTAGAGATTACCTGTATAAATCTCTCAAATCCAGATATGTATGACATAAATATTATTATAGCAACTATTATAGATCCTATGTACCTGTTTATTCCGTAGTTTTCTTGAATAGTTGAACCAGTTGCCGATATCAATATTGCCATTAGAAGAAATAGGAATACAGGAACTACTATATAGTAGATCTTGCCTATTTTTTTACCGCAGAAGTAGTCGTATTGCCTAAAGTCTGGATTGTCTCTATGTTCGTATCCGGCTTCCATTACTACCTTTACCGAAAATATAAATCCAACTAGTGTTATAATGATTGCACCATAGGCCCAGTAGCCAAAACTGGCGAAGAAATTTAGTATTTCCCTGCCAGTAGCGAAGCCTGCACCTATTATCCAGGCTACAAAGCCACCTGCAATCTTATTTATATCACTAAAACTTAAATTGTCATTGTTTGTATGAGGTGAGTTCATACTATATTAGAATAGTGGCTTGATAAACTTTTCTAGTCTATCTAAACCTTCTAAGAAATCATCCTCGTGGCAGGCATAGGAGATTCTGATGTATTCGTCTATACCAAATGCTTTACCAGGTACTACGGCTACCCTTTCATTTTCTAGGAAGTCTTCGCAAAACTTGATAGAGAATGAATCTTCATATTTGTATCTTGCCTTAACTTCAGACAGGTCTATAAATATATAGAAGGCTCCTGATGGTTTTACATATCCTATGTGGTCTATCTTGTCTAGTCTATCAGTTATCAATTCACATCTATGCTTGTAAGTTGCAACCATATGGTCCATATCTGACTGGCATTCCTTTAGGGCCCCAAGTCCTATATACTGGGCTACTAGGCAAGGGTGAGATATGATGTGACCCTGGATAGATGTCATAGCCTTTGCTATTTCTGAGTTTGATGCTGTATATCCTAGTCTTGTGCCTGTTAGGGCTGCACTCTTTGCAAAGCCATTTACTGTTATTGTTATATCTTTAATCTCTGGGCTAAGTGATGCTACTGATACGAAAGTGTCGTCATACTTTATCTTTTCGTATATTTCATCCGCCATAATGTAGATGCCCTTTTCAAGACATACTTCAGCTATTTCCAATAACTCATCTCTTGTGTATACTGCACCAGTTGGATTAGATGGATTAGTTATGATTATAAGCTTAGTCTTGTCTGTGATTGACGCTAGTAAATCTTCCTTAGTAGCCTTAAAGTTGTTTTCCTTTTTAGTAGGAACTTCTACTGGAACTGCATTGACTATCTTTACCATTTCTGAGTAACTCACCCAATATGGTAGTGGAAGAAGGACTTCATCACCTGGATCTGTGACTGCAAGCAGTAGGTTAGTTATAGAGTTCTTGGCACCGCTTGATAGGACTATTTGGTCCGGGCTGTATTCTATATTATTTTCATCCTTAAGTTTCTTGCATATTTCCTCTCTTAGTTCCAAGATTCCCGGTACTAGGTTGTATTTAGTTATATTATCGTCTAAAGATTTTTTTCCGTATTTCTTTGCCTTTTCAGGTACGTTAAAGTCTGGTTCACCTATACTAAGGTTGATTACCTCAACTCCATTTGATTTTAGCTCCTTAACCTTTGAGTTGATACCCACAGTTACAGAAGGGGTTATTTTACTTAGTCTCTTTGATAGCATAAGACATCCTCCTTAAATATGTTTTTGTATGATTTTTATGTGTTTTTCTATTCGTATCAGATATGTATTTTTATATTGTCGATACTATAGGGATATATCTGAAAGTCTATACATACATTTTAATACATGGAGAGTGATTTGTATATGGATTATATGTTATAATCTACTTGAAAAACAATTTTATTTCTATGGAGGTTTTTTAAGATGAAAGTAGGTATAATCGGTTTTTATGGTAAGCTTGGAAGGGCCAATATGGAGGCAGTAAACAGGGATAAAAATTCTAGTATAGCTTTTGGTGTATCACGTTCTGCATCAGAAGAGGGTGATGACCATATAGGCTATAAGGTATATAATCATATATCAAGCGTAAAAGAGGAGTGCGATGGTATAATAGATTTTTCAAATAGAAACAACATTAGTTCTGTTGTTGAGTACTCTCTAGACAAAAAAATACCGCTTGTTATAGGTACAACAGGTCTTACAGAAGAAGATGAGGCTTTAATAGAAAGAGCATCAAAAGAGATTCCTATTCTCCTATCCCATAATACAGGTTTTGGAGTAAATGTACTATTAGATATAGTAAGGGAAGCTTGTAAACTACTAAAGGGATTTGACATAGAGATAATAGAAAAGCACCATAATAGAAAAGAAGATGCACCTAGTGGAACCTCAAAGATGATTTTTGACAGTATGAAATCAGCAAACGAAAACTTGTTCTCAAATTTTGGGAGAACTGGTCCCGATTCTAAGAGACAAGTTGACGAAGTAGGCTTCCACTCAGTAAGGGGAGGAACTATAATAAGCGACCATGATGTCATATTTGCAGGAGAGGATGAGGTTATAACAATCAGCCACCATGCAGAGTCTGATAGGTCATTTGCAAATGGAGCCCTAAAAGCCCTATACTATTTAAGAACAAAGAAAAATGGTTTATATGATATGAAGGATGTACTTGCAAATAAATAATAAGATACTTGAGACTCTAATGCTGACAGATGAAATACGAATGTTCTGATTGTATATAGGGTCTCAAATCATATATATCGAGAAAATTACGAACCTTATTTTGACTTGCGTTCATAATGTCGGCAGTATAAAAATTCACAAAAAAATATTTCGTAAAAGTTATTGACACTTATTATATAAGGTGGTATAGTATTACTTGTCCTTGAGATACAGAAGCTTAGGAGCGACTGATAAGAGGACTCACGAGTCAATCGAACTTGTTATAGACTTTGAAAATGAGTTGGAAAAACTTAAAATAAAGTATTGACAAAAAAACGTTGGCTTGATATAATAGAACGGTCGTTGGATGCGACACATAGCTTATAAATAAGCTATTGG
>NZ_ADJN01000029.1:0-9820 GCF_000178095.1 Peptostreptococcus anaerobius 653-L
TCGCTATGAAAAGCGGGCATAGAAAAAATGACTTAAAAATGGTAAAATATTATTAGGTTAATTAAGACTAACCTGCAATTAGCTTTCATCTTTAAGGAATAATGTGAAATGCTAAAAGCGGAGAGAGTTTAAAATTTGTTGTTGGGTGGAGTTTTGCTGGTGAGTGATAAGAGTAATAAAAAATTTTGGGATAAATTCGCCAAGTTGTATGCTTCTTTTATGAAGAAGGATAAAGGTGTTTATGATAAAGTTTGCGGATATATAAACCCCTATTTGAGTAAGGATATGAATGTACTTGAACTTGCTTGTGGTTCAGGTCAATTATCCTTTAACCTTTCAAAATATACGAAAAGTTGGATTGCAACTGATTTTTCTAAACAAATGATTTTTGAAGCAAGAAAACATGGAGAATACGAGAACCTTGTCTTTGAAATAGCTGATGCTACTTCATTGATTTATACAGATGAGAAATTTGATTGCGTAGTAATAGCTAATGCACTTCATATTATGCCCGAACCTGACAAGGCAATGAAAGAAATATATAGGGTATTAAAACCTAATGGCACTTTGTTTGCTCCCACTTTTTTATGGAAAGAGGGAAAACAAAGTAAATTCAAAAAACGGCTGATGTCTATTGTAGGGTTTAAGATGTATAAAGAATGGAATAAAAAGCAATTTGAAGATTTTACCCATGAATATGGATTTTCAGTAGCTGAAATGAAATTGGTAAGTGGAGGTCTTGCACCAGTTGGTGTAATGATTGCATATAAAAAGGAATATTGAATTATTATTTACAAAGTAATATGAATTTTAAAGCAAAAGGGAGATGATTTTATGGATTTAATACAGGCAATTCTTGTCGGAATTGCTATAGCAGCTATTTTTAATGGTACAGTGGCTTCTTTAGTACTTATTAACCCAAGATTCTTTTTGGATTCTTATCCAAAGGCTATCCAGAAAATAGCTCCGAAACCAATGACAAAACAAGAGAAAAAGATAAATACGATATTAACTATAATCATAGTTGGAATCTGTTTTGTTTATTCGACAATGAGTCTTTTACATTCAGGAGTTGTTGGCTTTTGGAATATTTTTTGGATGGGATACATTCAGTGGAGCATATTAAATGCAGGAGATTTTTTGTTATTGGATTGTCTCTTATTTCAAGGAAAATATAAAGAAAAGATAGTTATTCCGGGAACAGAGGGACACAAAGATTATGAGTTTAATAATTGGATGAAACATTTGGCAATTCGAGAACATTTTTTATTAGTTCCATTTTTTCTTGTACCAATTATAGCTACAATTCAAGCTTTGTTTGTTGGCTTTTTAGGAAGATAAATTTAGAGTTGCTTTATAAATTCTTCCCAATACTTGACTGTTTTATAAGACGATCAATGTCAAATTGAAGTCTGCTTTTCCAAGAAGCAGCTCTCTTAGATTGCTCATTTTCATACCATGACTTGCCATTTGTTTTTGTACTTTCTCTTATAGCTTTCGTTTCTCTTCAAAAAGAGCCTTTTCTTCTTAAGTTAGTTTAATTTCCAGTCTCAAATACTCAAGTGAACTTTCGTGTGCTTAGGTGCGTAAAAAAAGAAGCATATCCCAGAGGGCTGCTTCATCAATTTTTTCGTAAGTGTCCGTACACTTACTGTGCTTGCTCATATGCTAGTCGTGTAAGAACAACTTTAAGCATAATATTTATATTATTATACCAGTTTGTAAAAATAAAAAATTATATTTCATCAACGTTTCATAAAAGGTATGTACAATATTATTAAAAGTAGTTATAAACTGCTATTGTGTAAAAATTAAGGAGGAAAAAATTATGAAAAGAACAATATCAAAAGGAGCATTACTATTACTTACCTTATGTTTGGGCTTAAGTGCAGTTGGGTGTAAAAAAAGTAATGAAAGCAATAAAGTTAAACAAGGACAATCTGTAAGTTCTGAAGAGGCAGGTATGTCAACTAATGAGAAGGATAAAAATGAAACCTTTAAGCCATCAGATTATACTTTACAAACAAAAAAAGAATATGTTTATGAGTTTTTAGGTCTTAAATTTAAACTTTCAGACAAATTTAAAAAGTATATGGATGATAAAAAGATAGCGATGTTAGATGATCAAAGTCCTATAGATAAGGAACTAAAGTATGCTTTTTTAACTTTCAATAAAATGACTGAAGAGCAAAAAAATGCTGTTATTAATAAAAAGGGTGATGGTTATGAAAAATGGAAGAATGGGCTTGAAAGAGTCGGAACTATTGGTATATTCGAAAAAAATACATCAAAAGAAAAAATATCTAAAATTACAAAATGCGATACTCATACTAAAATAGGAGTTTCAAGTGATGGAAAATACGATTGCTATTTAAGCACAAATAGCGGATCTGAAAGTAATCTTCTGGATGAATTAAAAAGAACTGAGATTCAAATTATAGATAAAAAAGAACGCCCTGAAAATGGTTTTGTTCTATCAGAAAAAACTGATTTAGAAAATACAGAAGCATTTAACAAAGAATCAGTTAAAGATTTACGTAAACTATCAACAAAGGACATAAATGGCAAGGATTTTACAAGTAAAGATTTTGAGAAGTATGATCTTACTATGGTAAATGTATTTGCAACTTGGTGTACAGCTTGTGTAAAGGAAATTCCTGATTTGGTTGAGGTTCAGAAGGAAATGAAAAGCAAGGGTGTAAATATGGTTGGTGTTGTTACAGATACTGTTGATGATAAGGGTGAAAACAAGGAAGCAATTGAAAAGTCAAAGTTAATACAGAAAAAAACAAAGGCTTCATATCCTTTCTTAATGCCAGATAAGACAAACTTTAATGGTAGATTGAATGGTATACAGGCTATGCCAGAGACTTTCTTTGTTGATAAGAATGGAAACATTGTAGGCGATACTTATTCTGGAGCAAAGAGTGCAAAGGAATGGAAGCAGGTAATTGAAAAAGAATTAGCAAAAATAAAAAATAAGTAAATGTAAAGCGGTGAATGGTATATGGTTAAAAAGTTTTTAAAAAGCCGTACCTTATCTTTAGTAATTGTCTTTATTAGTATGGCCATGATTTACTATGGTCATACTAATGGAGAAACTAAAGTTGTC
Source organism: Peptostreptococcus anaerobius 653-L (assembly GCF_000178095.1). Lineage (NCBI taxonomy): Bacteria > Bacillati > Bacillota > Clostridia > Peptostreptococcales > Peptostreptococcaceae > Peptostreptococcus > Peptostreptococcus anaerobius. Next base: position 3,113 of record NZ_ADJN01000029.1, read on the forward strand.
TTGGATAAGGCGATAAGAATTTGTATGGAGTGTATTGGAATTGGATAGAATTAAAAATATTATAAATGGTAGTACAAAAAAAGATAAATATAAAATAAGAGATCGTTTTAGGCATCTATTTCAATCCGTTTGGTTTTTAATCACTAATTCTTACTTTGAAGGGTTTAAGACTGGTAAAATCTACGGTGGGAACTTAAAGAAAGTTTGTGTTCCGGGCATGAATTGTTATTCGTGCCCAGGGGCAAAAGGTTCTTGTCCTATAGGATCGCTACAGGCAGTGATTGGAAACTCGAATTATAAGTTTAGCTATTATATAGTTGGCTTTATGTTCTTTATAGGTGCGCTTATAGGAAGATTTGTATGTGGTTGGCTGTGTCCGTTTGGATTGGTTCAAGATTTGCTACACAAGATTCCCTTTTTTAAAAAAGTTGAAACATTTAAGTTTGATAAATATTTGAGAAAATTGAAATACATAATATTACTTGTATTTGTAATAATACTTCCTCTATTTTTAGTTGATATTTTAGGGCAAGGGTCTCCATATTTTTGTAAGCTTATTTGTCCAGTTGGTATGCTTGAAGGAGGATTACCACTTGTTTTGTTAAATAAAAGTATGAGAAGTGCGATAGGTTTCTTGTATTATTGGAAGGGAGTAATTTTAATACTTACTTTGTTACTTTCTATAATTATATATAGACCTTTTTGTAAATATATATGTCCACTTGGAGCTATTTACTCAATTTTTAACCCTATTTCAATATTTAGATATAGATTGGATAAGGATAAGTGTATTAATTGTGGAAGATGTAAAAAAGTTTGCCAAATGAACATAAATCCAGTCGAGAATTGTAATCATCTGGAGTGTATCAGATGTGGACGATGTAAAAATGCTTGTCCAGTGGATGCAATTAGCTGCGGAGTAAGAAAATAGAGAGGAGTAGTTAGGAAAGTGATAAAAAATGCTATAGCATATATTACAAGAAAGAGAAATAGAACTTTAATAATTTTTATCATATTAACTATAGTTCTTTCTTGCTTATATTCTTGTTTAACAATAATGAAATCAAGCAATAAAATAGAAAAGACTTTATATGAAAGTTCTAATTCTTCAATATCAATAACAAAAAAAGATGGTAAATATTTTAATGTTAATCAATTTAAAGATATTGAAAAAATAAAAGAAATTGAAGAAAAAATATTTCAATATGATGGATTAGCAAAACTAAAAGGCGCTAAAGTAGTTAGCGGAGAACAAAGAATAAATAGAGAAGATTTATCTGACGAATTTAAGAATGTTGTTTCACTCGAAGCTACAAATAATACTAAAAGAGATGTTTTATTTAGTAGTGGAGTATTTACAATTAAAAAAGGCAAAAATATAGGAAAAAATGATAAGAATTCAATTATTGTTCATGAAGAATTTGCTAAACAAAACAATCTAAAATTAGGTGATGAAGTTGATCTTGAATTACTAGATACTGAAAAAAGCGGAAAAATAAAAAGTCATAAATTTAAAATTATAGGGATCTTTTCTGGTAAAAAACAGGAAACATATACAGGATTATCTTCTGATTTTAGTGAAAATATGGTGTTTGTAGACTATCCAACAAGCCAAGAGGTATTAAATAAATCAGAAAATAATAAAATCGCAAATAAAATTTTAATGTATTCTGGTAGCGCAGAATATACAGACTTAGCCTTAAAGAAATTGAAAGAGCTTAAAATTGATGAGTCAAAGTATTCTGTTGAAAAAGATTCTAATGCGTTTGAAGAGTCTTTAGAGTCAGTGAGTGGAATAAAACATATAATAAAAATAATGACTTATTCTATTATGTTAGGTGGGATGGTTGTTCTTTCATTAATCTTGATTCTATGGTTAAGAGAAAGAATATATGAAATAGGTATATTTTTATCTATTGGAAGATCTAAGATACAAATTATAATGCAATTTATATTCGAGTTAATATTCATATCGATACCAAGTATAGTATCCTCCTTATTTTTAGGAAATGTATTACTAAAAGTAATTGTAGATGGATTTATTAACTCAGAGGACTCAATGATTTCCGGTGGAAGTTTAATAAATAATAGTAGTTTTATGTCAAATATAACAACACTAGGACAAACTTATTTAATATTAATAAGTATTATTGTTTTATCAGTTGTATTTGCTTCTTCATTAATATTAATCAAGAAGCCTAAAGAAATATTATCAAAAATAAGTTAGGAGAAAAAAATGGATATATTAGAAATAAAGAATGTAGCATATAGTTATGCAAATTCTAAAGAAAAAGTTTTGTCAGGGGTAAATCAAAAATTTGAACTTGGGAAGTTTTATGCGATAGTAGGAAAGTCAGGAACAGGAAAATCTACACTTCTTTCCTTACTTGCTGGACTTGATAAACCTAAAACAGGAAAAATATTGTTTAAGAATGAAGATATAGAAAAGAAAGGATATAGTAATCATAGAAAAAATAATATATCTTTAGTATTTCAAAACTATAATTTAATAGACTATTTATCACCAATTGAAAATATTAGATTGGTGAATAAATCAGCAGATGAAAGTATCTTGTTTGAACTAGGTTTAGATAAAAAACAAATAAAAAGAAATGTTATGAAATTATCTGGTGGACAGCAACAAAGAGTAGCTATTGCCAGAGCATTGGTATCAGATGCTCCAATAATACTAGCTGATGAGCCTACTGGTAATCTAGACAGTGTTACTGCTGGAGAAATAATTAATATATTAAAGACATTAGCTAAAGATAGAAATAAATGCGTAATAGTTGTAACACATAGTAAGGAAGTAGCAGATTCTGCGGATATCATTTTAGAACTAAGTGGTAAAAAGTTGAAAGAAGTAAATAAAATGAATTTGGAGGTTGAATAATGATAAAAAATGCATTTGCTTATGTAACTAGAAAAAGCTTAAAATCATTAATTATTATATTAGTTATTTTATCTATGTCAACTTTAAGTCTCATTAGTTTATCTATTAAAGATGCTACGGACAGAGCTTCAAAAGAAACATTTGCTAATATAACAAATAGTTTTTCTATGGAGATAAATAGACAAGTAAATCCGGGAACACCTAGAGGTGGGGGAAATGTAAAAGGTGAAGATATTAAAAAGATATCCCAAACAGATAGTATAGAATCCTATGTAAAAAGAATAAACAGTGTTGCAGATTTAGTTGATCATGATATTATCGAAACTCAAGAGACTCTTGCAAATCAATCACCTGAAAGAGCGAAGAATTTTAAAAGAACAGTTATGTTAACTGGAGTTAACGACTCATCAAAAGAAACAAAATTTGTATCAGAAGCATATAAATTAGTAGAAGGAAAGCATTTAGAAAATGGAGATAAAAATAAAATCTTAATGCATAAAGATTTAGCTAAAAAAAATAATCTTAAAGTTGGAGATAAGATAAAAATAAAATCTAATTTATTTGACGCTGATAATGAGAAAGCTGCAAATGAAACAGTAGATGTAGAAATTAAAGGTCTATTCGATGGGCATAATAGCGGTGGAGTAAGTGCTGCACAAGAACTATACGAAAACACATTAATCACTGATCTTAATACAGCTGCTAAAGTTTATGGTAATACAGAAGATACAGCTGTATACCAAGATGCAACATTCTTTGTAAAAGGTGATAAGAATCTTGATAGTGTAATAAAAGATCTTGGGAAATTAGATATAAATTGGAATGAATATAATTTGATTAAAAGTTCATCAAATTTCCCTGCATTACAACAATCTATATCAGGTATCTACTCAATTTCAAATAAATTATTTGTTGGCTCATTAATATTTGCAGGAGTTGTAGTTTCATTATTATTATTATTATGGATGAATGCTAGAAAGAAAGAAATAGCAGTATTACTATCATTAGGTAAATCAAAATTAGAAATTTTTGGTCAATTCCTAATTGAGATGGTATTTATATCAATCCCCGCATTCGTTGGTTCTTATTTCTTAGCTCAATATACAGCTGATAAGCTTGGGAATAATATATTGAATAAGGTTACTGGTGATATAGCTAAACAAATAGCTAGACAATCTGTATCTAGCCAATTAGGTGGTGGGGCAGAAGCTGAAGGATTTAACAAGACATTATCTAGTTTAGATATAAATGTATTACCTAAATTCATAATTTATGTAGTTATATTTATGAGTTTAGTACTTCTTGTATCATTGATTATTTCTTCATTCAATATATTAAGAAGGAATCCAAAAGAATTATTAATCGACAATAATTAAATAATTAAAATTTTTGGTGCTTTTTAGCACCAAAAATTTTTTGGCTTTTAAATATCAAATAATATGCTGTATAATATAAGTGTATAGGCTTAAGTGGAGGTATATATGAAAATATTAACTGTTGAAGATAATAATATGATAAGAGAGGGAATAAGTGAATATCTTTCAGAATTTGGATATACTGTTATTCAAGCTAAAGATGGAAGAGAAGCCTTGTCAAAATTTAATAGCGATATAAATTTGGTTATCTTAGACATTCAGATACCTTTTATAAATGGTTTAGAAGTGTTGAAAGAAATTAGAAAGAAAAGCAATTTACCAATTCTAATCTTGACTGCATTTAGTGATGAAGAATATAAAATTGATGCATTTACTAATTTAGTAGATGGATATGTAGAAAAGCCATTTTCATTGCCGGTCTTAAAGGCTAGAATAGATTCTTTAATTAAGAAGAATTATGGACATTTAGATAAGTTTGAATATAAGGATCTATCGGTTAATTTTAATAGTTATACAGCTAAAATAAATGGTGAAGAAATAGATGTAAATGCAAAAGAACTTGAAGTATTAAAATGTTTATTGGATAATAGTGGACAAGTGTTGACAAGAATGCAAATTATTGATTATGTATGGAAAGATAGCGAAGAAATTCCTTATGATCGAGTAATAGATGTATATATAAAAGAACTTAGAAAAAAATTACAATTAGACTGTATAACTACTATAAGAAATGTAGGGTATAAATTGGAGAGAAAATGAAAAAATTAAAGATATTTCCAAAAATGTTCATACAAATATTTTCTGTTCTTGGAATAATAATTATATTAGTTCATTCATTAGTTTTTTTTATCTTTCCTAAAACATATTTGGAGACGAGAAAAGAAAAGATTCATAATATAGCAAATGAAATTTCTAGTAATATGAATGGAAAAGAAATAAAATATATAGAACAAACTTTGAAGCTTTATTCTAAGAATAGTGAAATAAAAGCATTTATAAAAGAAAAAAATAATAAGAATGAAATACAAATCAAAGATAATATAAATATTAATTTAGAAAGTGATAGTAATTCTTTGATAATTGAAGAAAGAGAAATAAAGCTTAATGATGGTAAAAAAACAAATCTACAATTTGTTTCTACAGCTGATATGCAAAAAGATGCGAAAGATCTAAGCCTTAAATTTTTACCATATTCCTTATTAATATCAATTTTATTTTCTGTTATTATTTCTTTAATTTATGCAAAATCAATAAAAAATAATATACAAGAAATAAAAATTGTTACTGATAAAATGATGAAACTTGATAAAAAAACGCGTTTAAAAGTTAGCTCTAATGATGAAGTTGGAGAATTAAAACAACAAATTAATGATTTGTATTCTACTTTATTAAGAACAATTGACGATTTGGAATTTAAAAATAAAGAAATTTTTAAATTAGAAAAGTTAAAATATGATTTTTTTAAAGGTGCATCCCATGAACTTAAAACTCCTCTTGCTAGTCTTAAAATAATACTGGAAAACATGAAATACAATATTGGAAAATATAAAGAAAGAGATATTTATATTAATGAATGTATTGAAATCGTTGATAGTTTAACAAAAAATTTTTCTCAAATATTATCAGTTCATTCTATAGAAAATTTGAATAATGATGAAGAATATTTGAAAATAAATGATACATTAGAAGACATATTAAAAAAGTATGAAATATTAGCAAATCAAAAGAAAATAACTGTCAATAATTATATATTAGATGAGAATATTTATATAGGAAAAACAGCTTTAAAGATTATTCTATCTAATTTGATTAGTAATGCGGTAAAATATACTCATGTAAATGGGGTAATTAATATTGGGATAGTTAATGATTGGTTATATATAGAGAATTCATACGGTGACAATAAAATTTCGAATATGGATAAAATATTTGATGTTAAATTTGATTTAAATAAGGAAAATAGTAATGGATTAGGTTTATATATCGTAAGCAATATTCTGAATAATTACAATATAGAATATAAAGCATTGCAGGATGAAGAATTTTTTATCTTTAAAATTAAAATATTTTCTTAAACAAGATATAATTTTGCAATAGTTATTGAAAAATAGAGACTTATTATGGATCTACACATTTTAGCGTTGGTAGAAAAAATCTTCACTGATGTGACCCCAAAAAGTTAGACTTTATTAGCGAGACAGTTTCGGCTGACTCGCTATTTTTTATGCGCCAAGGTGGAGAGCCTGTATTCAACAGGACTCATCCATCTGTAATGTGCTATAACATATGTTACACAATTGAATAAAAAAAGAGAGGAACTCTGATACAATAGTAATATCGACAAAACCATTTAGTAAAGGAGTCCTCTCATGTCTATTATAACAGAAGAAATGCGTTACCGCCAAAAACTATGTGAATTTGATAAAAAATATGGAGTTA
>NZ_ADJN01000028.1:0-6839 GCF_000178095.1 Peptostreptococcus anaerobius 653-L
ACATAATAAAGCACCGGTTTTAGATAAGATGAGCTGTGATTTGGGAGATGGAATTACCTTTTGCTAGCATGTTTTCTATCCCATGCCTTTCTTCGTAAGTAAGATGTTTGTTTTTCATAGTTGACACTCCTTTAAAAATTTTATTAACTTTTCATATTAAATTCTACCATAATATATTTTTTATGTTAAATTCTACTTTCAAGGATTTACTAGAATTTACTTTGCGAATTAACACATAGAAAAATTTTTCGAATGATACAATTAAAGTATTGACAAATAATAGAAAGAGGTATATGCTTGAGTTGGAAAGATCTGAAATCGTTATCATTACTAATAAAAAATATAAATATATATTTGTAATATATATTTAGTCTTAAAATATAGTTTATAGATGAATATAGGCTAATATAAACAGCTAATATCATTTTAATAATATTTATTTTAATTTAAGGAGGATTTAATTATGAGAAATCTAGTAAAAAAATTGTCGAGTCTAGTTATGGCTCTAGTAATGCTAGTAGGTGTATTTGCTAGTACATCAAGTGTATTTGCAGAGGATGGTAATTTGAAATACCTTGTAGATAGTAATTTGACTGCAAAAATATCAGGCTTAAACAGTAAGGTTAGTGGTACTGTTGATATAAGTAAAACAGTATCTAATAAGCCACTTGAATTGCAGGAAGGTACCACAAATAAATATAAAGGGGAAGTTTCTGGTTCTGTTGAGGCAGGAGATTTATTTGAGGGTGCATACACTTTGTATAAGGATAAACTTTATGACAAAAAATCTTTCAGTGGATATTGGAGAAATATTGTTATGTTTGGCTCAACGAAGGATTCTTTTCCAACGTGCAGTTACACTGTAAGATTTCCTGAAAATATAACTGTTGACAGAGATAAAGTAACTGCTACAAAAAATACAAGTACAATTAGTAAAATTGAAACCGACATAAAAGATCATTCTGTAACATTTACATTTTATTTAGGAAATTGGAATGATTATGAAGGTTTCTTTAAACTAGTGGAATCTGAAAGGAATAAAACAGGAAAAACTATAGATATATCTATTCCATATACAGTAGATGCCGATGAAAGTTCTCCAAGTATGCTTGGAAGTATAAAGGGTTCTGGTGAGTGTAACTTGTATAAGTTTGGTTTTTTATCAATTAAAACTCCAATAGTATCTATTACATCCCCAGAAATAAGTCTTGACGTTTTAAATCCGAGGGGGTAAAAATGGGTATATTAAAAAATAAGCCAAAAAAAATAATATCTGTTGGAGGAGCCTTAATATTATCTTTTGTTTCTTCGACAAACGTTTTAGGTTATAGCAGTACTACTCCGTATGGAGAAACATCTATGTATTTTGCAGATTATGATGCTGATACAGATACTTATACTAACAAAATGAGTGAAGTGATACGTGGAAATTATTGGTCTAATCTTCAGGCAGTTGATGTAGAAACTATTGAATCTGATGATAATTACAAAATTTCGCATTTTAAAATTGCTATTCCTAAATATTTGCGTAAACCTAGTGAGACAGATATAAATCCACACGCAAGACATATAGATTTTAGTTCGTTTGGTGGATATGAGTTTTATAACTTTGGGATTATTCCTAATTGGGGTGGATTTACTCGAGCAGATAGATTTATGTTTAAGGATAATCCAGGAGAAAATATATATTTGCAACAAACTTTTAAAATTTTGGATGGTATGTATAACCCATTTAAATTTAAAGTAGGCGTAGATACCTTGACTGAAAAAGAGGCTACAGACCCACTTAATCAGCTAAAAGTTTTAGCTGATATCAAGGCTAAGGATAGTACAGATTCAAAAAAAATAGATGAATATAAGGCAGGGGATCCATTAGAGCTTAATTTCTCTATGGGAGCACCTTGGTTTAAAAAACTTTTTAATTCTCATGCAATGGCAAAAATGCAGATTGGTGGAATTACGGAGGAAGGTGCTAAAGAATTACATGATAAATTTGTAATGTCTGATTCAGAGATTGTATTTACGCTTGGAATACCGAGTGGAGTTACAGTAGATGATAATCCCACTGCCAAAGTAAGTGGCATAAAAGGTTTTACAGCGAAAGCATATAAAGACGACAAAACTTTAGTTATTAAATTAAGAAAAGATGAAAGAGCTAAGGCATTTAGTTGGCAAAATATGGTTGATAAAGTGAAAGCTGTAGATACAAGTAAAGTCAGCATTGATATTTCTGGATTGAGTGTTTCTAATGATGCTATTCCAGGAAGCAAAATGAGTATTACTGGTACAGCATCAGCTATGTATGACTTTGCAACTTCATTTACAAAAGAATTTTATTTGTCCTCTGCGGAACATAATTCACATAGAGAATTAGGAAAAGGGCATGAAAATTCGTCAGAACGTTGTTATTGGACATTTGCAGGAGTTCAAGATCCAGCTGGACTTGATGAAGCGGCGCCTAAAGACAAGCCAAATCTAATTTCATATACATTCAATGTAACTGCTCCAGAATCAGACCCAGTTAAGCCAAGGCCAGATAAAGACAGACCAAGAGTAAATACTGATAGAATAGATGGAAAAGATAGAATCGAAACAGCGATAGACATATCAGGTAAGCACTACAAGAGTGCAAATACTGTAATAGTTGTTAGACACGACCTATTCCCAGACTCAATGACAGCCTCAGTATTGGCTAAGATAAAGGATGCCCCAATCCTACTTAACCCAACAAACAAGCTAGACCCTAGAGTAGGTGCTGAAATCAAGAGACTAGGTGCTAGTGAAGTCATCATAGTTGGTGGCCAAAACTCAATATCTGAAAAGGTTAGAGAAGAACTAAGAATATATGATGCAGACAAGAATGTCGAGAGAATAGCAGGTCACGATAGATACGGAACATCTGAGATGGTAGCAAGAAGAGTAGTTGGTATCACAGGTAAGAAGAACAAGGCTGTAGTAGCCTCAGGTGAGGTGTTCCCAGATGCACTAGCAGTAGGTACTTATGCTTCAAGAGAAGGATACCCAATCCTATTAGTTAGAAAAGACCTTGTACCACCACAGATAACTAAGGCTACAAAAGACTTAGAAATAAAGAACACATACATAGCTGGTGGATATAATACAATATCTAAATCTACTGAGTTGAAATTGCCAGGAGTACTAGAGAGAATGGCAGGAAAAACAAGGTATGAAACAGCTATAGCAATAGCTAGATCTAAATTTGCAGATAGTAAAGAGGCATATATAGCTTCTGGAGAAGAATTTGCAGATGCTTTGGCTATATCACCGATATCTGGAAAGTATAACAGGCCAACACTTCTAGTTAAGAGTAAGGCAGGTCAGAACAAGGTAGTAAGCGACTATATATACCTTAAGAATATAAATAGAATAACAGCAATAGGTGGTTATAGATATATACCAAACGATGTTTTAAAAGAACTAGTTAACTAGTATATAATTAAACAAAACAAAACTCCTTCAGTTTTTACTGGAGGAGTTTTGTTAGTATGACGGGCATGCCGTCAGTCTGCCTTGCGTAGTGTGCTATTTTAATGTAATATATATTATAAGACAGACAAACATTGAAATATAAAGGATGCAAGAGCTACTTTACACAAAAAATACAGGTGCAAGAGAGACTTTCTTTCATTGGACCTTGGAATATAGTAGAATTTTTTTAGGAGGTAATACAGATATGAATTTTGGTGAACAGATAAAAAAGATAAGGGCAGAGAAAAATTTAACTCAGCAGAAAATGGCGGATATGTTAAATGTATCGAGACAGGCAGTATCAAATTGGGAAAATGACAAAAACTTACCCGATATAGAGATGATAATAAATATGTCTAGAGCATTTAATATGACCCTGGATGAATTAGTATTTGGAGGTAAAGATATGAATAATATGACAGAAAAATTAATAAACGACGGTAGCGAGAACAGAAGGAAAAATATGAATCTTATAGGAATAAAAATAGGGGCATCTCTTTTAGGTGCAGGAGTATTGAGTCTCTTGATAGGACTTGTAGTTCCACCATCAATGGAGAATCACTTTGGAATGGCATTTTCGACCCTTATATTCTGTGGAGTCCTAACATTTTTATTGATAGGTGTTAAGGATATAGTGGAGTTGGTATTAGGTAAAAATAATGATTCTGAGAAATCCAAGATGAAGGTTTTTGGAGGAATCCTTGTTGGGGTAGGTAGTGTTATGTATTTATTGGGTCTAGTTGTAGATACAGACCTGAGTCTTGGGACATATGGTATATTGGCAATGTTTATAGGAATAGTTATGATGGTTATTCCAGTGCTTATAGGTAAGTCCAAAAAGTAATATAAGTAAAAATTTGGTGTGTATGATAGAGATTATTTATCGTACACGCCATTTTTTATATTTAAATAGGCTCTTAACCTTGGCGGCATAAAAAATAGCGAGTCAGCCGAAACTGTCTCGCTAATAAAGTCTAACTTTTGGGGTCGGTACACTGCCCAGTGCATTTTAGTCGTGTGTTATTTATAGTGAAGCAAGTGCATCGTCTATCTTGGCAAAAGCTTCATCATCTGGAGCTTCAAGGCAAACTACAGGAGCAGTGGCTAGCTTGGCACCCTTTGACTCTATTGTCTCCTGCCATGCCTCCATATACTCTCCGTCGCCCCAACCGTATGAGCCGAAAAGAAGTACCTTCTTGTCCTTGATTTCATCATTGATGCTATCCATCAAGTCTTCCATTTCTGGTGATATTTCTTCAGTACCCTGAGCAGGAGAACCGAAAGCAACTACATCGCAACCTAGTATAGAATCCTTATCAGCTGAATCAACATCTGACATAATTACTTCTATTCCCTTTCCCTGAGCTGTTTCTTTTAGTCTATTTGCTAGGTCTTCAGTGTTTCCACCGCTTGTCCAATATACAATACCTAATTTCATATTAAAATTCCTCCTTAACGAAAAAGATTTTCATTTACATACAGTTTAACATAAATTATTAATTAAGTAAATAGATTTAAAAAAATCATTGCTAGTTATTTCTCTTAGTTGTCAATACATATGTTACACTTATGAGAAAGTTTTTTTAGCTGCTAATATATACCTTGCATTTGTAAGGGAGTTTTTCTTAATAGATTACTAAATCACACCACCATAATTTTTATATGATTCACTAATAGTATTAATAAATTTTCTTGTTAGTGGTATAATATTATAAATACCCCATATGGGTAATGATAAGGAGGTATAAGTATGAATAAAATAACAGTAGGAATAAAAGGTATGATGTGTGGGAATTGTGAAAACCACATGAATGAAGCTATAAAAAAGGCTTTTGATTCCAAGAAGGTAAAATCGTCTCACAAAAAAAGAAGAGACTGTATTTGTGACTGATCAGGATATAGATGAAGCTAGATTGAGACAAGTGGTAGAGGATGCTGGATATGAGATGGTTCAAATGAAAATAGAACCATACAAAAAGACCCTTTTTGGTTTCTAGTTCAAGTAGTTATTGCAGCAAATAATTATTACAGTAATAATATATCTATTTTTTGATGTTCAATATAGTGGTATATGTAATCATATGGAGGTAGGTCATGGTTGAAGAGTTCATAAAGATGAGAGATGGTTTTTCTCTTGCTGTAACAAAATTTGATATTGAAAATCCAGTTGGTGTAGTTCAGTTGGTTCACGGAGCCAAGGAACATAGAAAAAGATATTATAAATTTTGCGAGTTCTTAAATTCTATAGGCCTAGCCGCCATAATATCCGACAACAGGGGGCACGGGGAGTCTGTATCAGAAGACCATCCTCTAGGTCATATGAACAATTTTTATGAGATAGTGGAGGACCTGCATGAGTTAAGTGTATATATAAAAAATACCTACAAGGACCTACCCCTATATATGTTTGGACACTCGTTGGGCTCTGTGTTTGCTAGATGCTATATAGAAAAGTATGACACTGAAATAGACAAGTTGATAATCAGTGGAACTGTCAATTATAGGACGGAGGTTTTATTTGGACTATTTATTGGCAGGATAATAACCGCATTAAAGGGTGAAAAATCTTTTAGTAAGATAATGACAAAACTGGGCGAGTGGGAGGATGACTCATGGATAAACTCTGACCCTGAAATTATGAAAAAAGTGAGAAGAGACCCTCTATGTGTAGGTTACAAATACACAATAGGAGGCATATACACTATATGGAAGGGTGACTATGAGATGCACCAATATGCGAACTTTAAGTGCTCTAACAAGGACCTACCTATACTTAGTATAAGTGGTGAAAAGGACCCTATAACAGGTGGAATGTCAGGCTTAAATGACAGTATAAAGAGCCTTAGAAGAGTTGGATATACAGACGTATCCTACAAGGTGTATGATGGCTTTAAGCACGAGCTGACTAATTGCCGTGGAAACGAACATATACTAAAGGATATAGGTGAGTTTTTTATAGGAAGATAATAGGTTCTTTGAAAATCATTAGAGAAAAATAAAAAGGTGAATTGAACAAGTAAATTCCGTATACAAATAAAGTGTATTTGGTAAAAGTAAATTCCATATCATGGTGGAATTTACTTTTGCAAGTAACAAAAAAATAAAAAAATATAAAAAACTATTGACCTTTATATAAAAAGAGTGTATAGTATTACTTGTCGCTGAGAGATACAGTGTATATAAGGACTGTAATACACAGTGATATTAAAAAGTTAAGAAGCAAGTTTGCTTTTAGAAAAGATTTTTCAGAGTGCCGATGTATCGGCTGGAAAAATTTAAAAAACTTTAAAAAACATATTGACATTATGAAATGAATATGTTATTATTAATAAGTCGTCAGCTGAGACGGC
>NZ_ADJN01000027.1:0-21390 GCF_000178095.1 Peptostreptococcus anaerobius 653-L
AAAAGTATATATTAAAAAATAGGAGGTTAATTATACAATCAACCAAGAAAAAATTATACCAATAAAATAGGATATCTTTTTTAAAATATAAAGATATTAAATATGAGAATTTATATTGATTGACAATGAATATCGTATATGTTATTATATGTATAGCTTATATAATCACTTATAAGCAAGATGAAGGTAAGCTTTATAGACATATATAGGTCGAATATATGTAAGTTGAAAAGTTATATTACAAAGGAGGATAGATTATGAAGTTTAAAAAGTTATTATCAACAGTAATGGCAATGGCTATAGTTTCTGCGATAGGTGTAAATGCATTCGCCCTAGACAAGAGTGTGACTGTGTATAAGAATATAGCTAATAATGAGTTTTATACAGGAATGGGCGCACATGCAACCGAGGCATTTTCTAACGGGATAGTAGTGAATAATAATACAGACCTAAAGTTGGAAAGGGTGAAAACTAAGAAAATATATGTAGGTATATTTAGTGGATATATTTCTGAACTTACTTTGCAAGAACAGCCAGGCACAATTGATGGATATGAGTTTGATTTCACAGGAACAAATGTCACACCAACAACTCTTGCAAATACTTCAAGAAAGTATTACAGTGGTCAGGCTAAAATAAAAGTAGCTGGAATAACACATGGAGAAAAACACGTAGACTTGGAAATAAACAACTAATATAGAAAACCTAGATGAAAATATATGTCTATTAAAGCTTGCTGTTCTTATATAAACATAACAATAAACAATAGAGTATCTTATAGGAAGGAGAATAAAATGCTTAAAAAAATATCAAGTATCTTGCTAGCGACAACAATGTTATTTACTGCGATCGGCAATATCAACATAAGGGCAGAAGCAAATGACGATGTCATTGATTATATCTCCCCAAATGAAGCCTACAGCAATTTTAAAGACAAGAGCTTCTTTTATAAAGTTAGGTATAATTCTGTTTTTGCTGGTTATGACTTGGGAACCTATATAGCCTGGTATGCTAATTTAGAAGACTATGGATTTAAGGGTGTAAAAAAGGGGTTTTTTGATGAAGAAAATCCGGACAGGATCGTGCATGAAGTAAAAGATGAAGACACCAGTGCGGTTGTACAGACTTATAAATCTATGATAAATGCAGATGCTCGAGATGGACAACATCGTGACTTTATGAATATGTCTATGTATAACCTTAGTAGTCTTGATTATGGACTTTATAATAAGATTACCAAAAAATTCGTTTCTAAGAAAAACACACCCATAAAATTTATGCCAGAGAGAGACTTAAGCGATGTAGCATATCCGGAAATTGCTGATGGACAAAGTAAAACTGTAAGGCTTGTATGCAAGGACAAGTACTGGATGGCTAACCTAAGCAGGGTGGGAGATAAATATAAGATAAAGGTGTATTTAACTACATATGAAAAAAGCAAAATAGAAGAAATTAAGTATAGTTATAAAATAGCTGGTAAAGAAATTATCAAAGAAGATGCCCAAGAAAAGACGGTTGAACACTATGACTATGATGGTGAAAAAATTACATATAAGTTAAAAGAGGCAGAAATTCAGCTAGATAAACTTACTCAATATATTAACATTGATTTGAAAAAGGAAAATTACCCTAATACAAATCGTAACGGGACATTTAAGTTGGAAATCATGATAGACCCTAGCTTTGACTCTGATTTCTCTAGTGACACCATAGGTTTAAAGAAACTGAACATCAGAGGATACCCTTTGTTCCTTTCTAAAAAACCATACACAAAGAAAATAGAAGACCTCTTTACAAAGCAAATATTTGCTAATTCTGATAGTTCAGATAATATTTTTTCATTTAGAAAAAATGGTGGTTATAATGTAGAAGATCAGTATAGGTATACTATTGATGGGAGCGACCCTACGATAGACTCGAAAGAACTATACTATTTTGGAGATGCCTATGATAAGGATGGCCAGGGTCTGCCTACATATAACCTTTCTATCAACGAGTCAAAAAATGGGGTAGGAAGAGAGGGCATATCTAACCAGTATCTCGAAGGGGGCAAGTTAACTATTAAGGTAAGGTCTTTTAGGGATGGACAACCTAGCTCCGGGATCTTTTCTTATGAATTAAAGGTTAATAAAAGAAGTATTGACGTGGCTACAAATTTAAAAGTAGTAAAAATAAAATTTAATGGACAGTCAAAAAGCTTTGATTTGGCAAATATTGGAATAAATCGTTATGTTTTTGATGAAAATATGGGAATAGCCCCACTATATTATGATACAAGGGCAGAAATAAAAAAAATAAATATTACTGATACGATCAAAGAAAAGTTAAAAAATAAAAAAATAGGTAGATACTACCCACTATCAATCAGCCTACTTGATAAAGATGGAAAGCCTGCTGATATACCAAATGGATGGGAAAATGAACAATTAAAGGATTATACTAAAGGTAAACCCCTTTTGACATTGTCATTATTAAATTTGGACGAAAATGAAGTTGAACCATTGAAGCTGAATAATAGCTTGAAACTCTATGAAATAAAGGATGATGGAAACATTCAAGAGGTAGTAGATGACTATAATATTGAATTAGCGAAATATGGACTAAAGGTAGTAAGTGGAAAATTGAATGCTAAAATACCTATTGATAAGCCGGTTTCTAAATATATAATGGCAGAAGAAAATTCATATACTGAACCTGTTGTAGAAGATTTAAACAAGCTAAAAACAAATACCAATAAGGAAATAGACAAATTACCTAATCTAAGTACCGAAGAAAAAACAAAGTATAAAAGCAGGGTAAATAGTGCGACAACAAAGGCTGAAGTAGAAAAAATACTAAAAGAAGCCAAGGATGCCGATGATAAAGAAGCCAAGGAGGCAAATGATAAAGAAGCTAATAAAGCTGAAGTTTATTCTGTTCCCGTTAGAATGTTACAAGCACATTCTGATACTGCTTCAATGGGTGAGAAAGCCCTTGATGGAAACGCAATAGTAAGAAAGAAGGACAATAAGTATTCATATGAAGTAGCCTTTAAAGGATTAGAGTTTATGAATATGTATGGACATCTATGGGGATTAAATATTTATGATAGCTCCTTTACTTCATCAAAATCAGAGGCAAGGGTATTAAAGAAATTTATGGATAAAAACTTGAAGGGAAAACAAATGGAATTCCCTAAGGTTTATGAATTTGATAAAAATTCTAAGGAAAATACTATCAATATTGAAGTATATGTAGATGCCATGGATGCAATAAAAAATAATGCCCAATCATATGATGATATAGTAAAAGGTGCAGGAAGGCAAAATGCCAGACTGTTCTTAGATTGGAGTAAGGCTAAAAAAGTAGAAGATAATCAAGGAAATGATAGCGATAATCAAGGAAACGATAGCAATGAAGTAGCAAAAAGATTGGCAGGAGATGACAGGTACGAAACTGCTATAAAGATAAGTAAGGATAATTTTAAGTCAGCAGATACAGTTGTTCTTGCAAGTGGTACTAATTCGGCAGATGCCTTGGCAGCTTCATCATTAGCAACATCAAAATCAGCACCAATACTTTTAACTAAGAGAAAGAAAATAGGAAAAAATGTTTTTGATGAAATAAAGAGATTGAATGCGAATAATGTAATAGTAGTAGGTGGAAAAGTTTCCATATCTGAAAAGGTGGTTTCTGACTTGAAAAATAAAAATATTACTGTAAAAAGACTAGCGGGTGATAATAGATATGAAACTTCCTATGAAATTGCAAAAGAATTGCTAAAGTCAAATAAGGCTAAAGAAGCCATCATAGTAAATGGCTTCAAGAATGCTGATGCACTATCAGTATCTTCATTGGCTACAAAGGAGAATTTACCAATATTATTAAATGATGGAAATCGTTTAAGTAAAGATATAAAAAATATTGTTGGAGATTCAAATATTAAGAAGATGTATATAATTGGAGGTAGAGCTTCTTTACCAAGGAGAATAGAAGACAATATAAAGGCTCTTGATGTAGAATACGAAAGGTTGGCAGGAGAAGATAGGTATGAGACATCTTCAAAAATAGCAAAATATGCTTACGAAAACAGTGATAAGGTTATTCTTGCAAGTGGTGAGAATTCTATAGATGCCCTGGCAGCAGGTGTTTTAACAAAAATGGAAAAGGCTCCTATGCTATTGGTACAAAAGAGAAGAATACCAAAGAGTATTTCAAATAGGATAGAAGAATCCAAAGCAAAAAAATTCTTATTGATAGGTGGAGAAAAGACTATTTCTGATAGAGTAAAAGACAAGGTAGAAGGACTTCTTAAATAACATTTCTCTCAAGATATTTAATTAAGGGAGGGCTTATCCTCCTTTAATTAAATTTATCTAAACAGTCGTTTAAAAGAGAACTGTTGAAGAAGTATAAAATATTGAAAATATTGATGGGAGGAAAATATTAATGTTTAAGAAAACATCATCTGTGGCCTTATCTTTGGCAATTTTATTGTCAACAGGTTCAGTAGCCCTTGCCAATCAAAATCTTCAAGGATTAGATTTAAATGTGGTCGAAAAAATTAACACGAAAAATATTAAGGGAGCTTCTAATCAAGAGGTAACGGATTTACAAAATGAATTAAAAAAATTAATTGACCAGGCAGAAGACACAGATACATTGGTATTAAAAACAGATGAAAGTATCAACAAGCTAAAAATTTTTGTAAAAACTGCAAAGACATATTTAAATAGTGAAGATACTAATAAACTTAAGTCTACTATTGAGGAATTAGATCAAAATTTAATTCAAATTGGGGGTGATGAAAACAATATCAAGGATATTTATTCATTGAAAACAAAGCCTCAATTGGAAAAGGGAGTCTATAATGTTCCCATAGTTTTGAGGAATTTTGAGTTAACAGAACAAAATTCAATGGGAAATAATGCTATCATGAGTAAGGCCAAACTAATTGTAGATGAAAGTGGAAAAATAAGACTAAGGTTTAACCTAAGAGGTCTGTACTTTATGGGAGCATATGGTCATTTGACGAATTTGTGGTATTATAATAATACTAAGGAAGAAAATGTTGATAAAAGTCACTTGGAGTACCTGGGGGAATTGACCAGAGTAAAGGTATTAAAAACTAAGAATGAACTAGATGCAGAGGGTAATTTAAGAGATTTTCTAAAAAGTGTTGAAATAAATATAGACAAGCATGTAGATAATCCCAAAAGATATCTTAAAGTAAAGGTTGATGCGATGGATATGCTTAATGGTATAAATCCATATGAAAATTTGGATGAAAATTCTACGTCACCTAATGCCATTCTTACCCTTGACTATAGGTTTATTGAAAAAGATCCTACAAACAATGAAAATCCGTATAGCCAAGGTGACGAGTTAGAACAAGCTAAAAAAGAAGCCAAAATAAGTATTGATAATTTGTCAAAATTAGACTCAAATAGTAAGGCTAAATACAAGGCAGATATAGACAATGCCGAGTCAAAAGAAAAAATCAACGAGGTACTAAAAGAAGCAAAGTATGCCAATGATAAAATTGAAAAGGATATTGATAAATCGAAAAAAGATGCAAAATCTGAAATAGACAGATTAACAGACTTATCAAGTGATGAAAAAACTAATTTTAAAAATAAGATTGATTCATCTACTTCAAAAGAGTCTATAGAAGCTATTGTCAAGGAGGCAAAAGACCTAAACAAGAAGAAAAAGGATAAAAATAAGAAAAAATCAGAAAAAATACAGAGGTTGTCAGGTGATAATAGATATGAGACTTCTGTTGAGGTAAGCGAAAAAAACTTTAAATCTGTAGATACAGTTGTTCTTGCAAGTGGTCAAAATATTGCTGATGCCCTAGTTGCATCATCATATGCCGATATTGAAGAGGCCCCAATACTATTGACAAATAAAAATTCTATTTCAGATGAAGTTCTTGATGAGATTGAGAGGTTAAAGGCGGATAAGGTAGTTATTGTAGGCGGTCAATCCTCTATCTCCAGTAGTGTTGAGTCTAGATTAAAAAAAGAAGATATAAAAGTAACACGTATATCAGGAAGGGATAGGTTTGACACTTCTGATAAACTATCCCAGGAAGTTAGTAGACTATCTAAAAAATCCAGCCAGGCTATCCTGGTAAATGGATATAAGAATATAGATGCTCTTTCAGTTTCATCTCTAGCAACAAAAGAAGACCTACCTATATTATTGAATGGTAGAAATACTTTAAATATGTCTGTAAAAAATAGGTTAAAACAGATGAATGTGAAGAAGGTATATATAATTGGTGGCAACAATTCCATATCAAGTGACGTGGAAAAAGAGTTGAATAGAATGCAAATATCAGTTGTAAGATTATCTGGAACGGATAGGTATGAAACATCTGCCAATATTGCCAAGTATGCCTATAAGGACTTTAATGAGGCTATAGTAGCCAGTGGTGAAAATCCTGTTGATGCATTAGCAGCTAGTACACTTACAGGGAAAAAGGAAGCCCCAATACTATTGACAAATAAAAATAAGATTCCAAAATCAATTAAAAAAATTATTGAAGATATGGATATAGGAAAGATTACAATAGTTGGCGGTGAAAACAGTATTACTGATAATGTGATAGATGATATGGAGGACATGTTATAAGTTTTTAAAACTTTGATACTTCCATATGCCATTTTAAAAAGCAAAATAGGAAAAAAGATTTATTTCAATAAGGGCTTAAGACCCATATTGATTTAAATCTTTTTTGTTATATATCAAATTATAGGATTTATAAAATTGGAGGTTGATAGTTCATGAGTATTAAGAAAAATAAATTTACCTTTATTTGTGCTCTTATTTTAATCTTGATGCCTATTACATTTTTGGCTTGTAAGCAGGATGAAATAGTTGCAAGTACTGATAAATTTGATGTTAGGCTAAGTGAAGTTAATGATAATATAAAGTTGGCAAAATTTGAATATAATTCTATTTTTGGTGATGATAGCTGGAAGAGTGTTGTAGTTTCATCTGACGGAAGTACGGAACAATTTAAGAAAAGCGTTATAGATTATTTAATAATGAGTCATTATAAGGATGAAGAAAATAAAAAGAATGGGTATTCATATTCAGAAGAGGAATTAAATGATATGCTTGACAGTGCTAAGCAAAATATTGAGGAGGATAAAATAAAAAGCAATGAGTATAAGAGTCTGAATATAGATGATCACGTACTAAAAAAATATATCAGAGACAAGATGATTGAGAACAAGAATCAAGAAGAATTTAATAAAAGGGTCAAAATCAAAGAGGAAGATATAAAAAAATATTATAAAGACAAGATAAATGAATTTAAAGAAAAGGAATTTGATTGTTATCAAATTTGGATAAAGAATCCTAATGATAAAATTAAGGCAGAAAATGCTTATAAAGACTTAAAAAAGGGCATGGATTTTTCTACTGTAGTCAAAAAGTATTCAGAAGATGAAAACAGTAAGAATAAGGGGGGCTACATTGGAAAAATCAAAAAAGAAAATTTGATTCCGGAATTACGTGAAAAGGCTTTGATAATGAGGGATAAAGAGTATACTGGAGTAGTAAAAAGCAAGGATGGATATTTTATAATAAAAATTGATAACCAAAGAAATTTAACAAAAACATTGGATTCTTGTAGAACAAAAATAAAAGATGATTTGTTAGAAAAATTATATCAGGAAAATAATAAAAAGATAATTAATAGAATTGGTGTGAAATACTATAAGGACAATATAAAGAAAATAAAGATACAATTGTAGGGATTTCTATCATAGCAAGTATTTTGAATAACTTTCTCGTAAGTGTAACATATGTATTGACAACTAAGATATTGACAACTAAGATTTTCAATAAGATATTTACAATTTATAATTGAGGTGCTAAAATTAAGTTGTATTTATGTAGGTAAAATAATAAAACAAATGGATTTATTATAGCCTAAATAATAGAGATTATACTTAGTAGGAGCGTGAATAGTATGAATAGAAAAGTACAAAAATTTATTGTAGCACTTGGATTAGTGGGAACTCTTGGATCATGTTCATTTGCAGATGTGGTTGTAGATGTGTCTGATGCGAGTTCAAAAGGTAAAGTTGCAATTGATAACAACCCAGTTATCAATGAACAGGCGAGTGACGGAAGTATTAAAGTTGTTGATACTAAAAAGTTGTCCGTAGAGAGGATAGCAGGAAAGAATAGGTATGAGACATCTTACAAAATAAGTGAGGCACTAGGTGAATATAAAAACATTGTAATAGCAAGTGGAGAAGATTTCCCAGATGCCTTGTCAGCGGGTTTATTGGCTAGTCATCTTAAAGCACCAATTTTATTGACTGAAAAAAAATCAGCAGACAAGTATTTACTTGATACTTTAAACAGACATAAAAATCAGCAGTATTACATAGTTGGTGGTGAAAATAGCGTATCTAAAAACACAAAGGAAAGCATACAAGCATTCTCAAAAGATAGTATTAAAATTTTAGCAGGCAAAAATAGGTATGAAACGTCAAGTAAAGTTGCTTCAATGATAGATAAAGATATCTTTGGAAATGATTACGCCACAGATATGCTTGCAGTTTATAATGGGGAAGATTTCCCAGATGCCTTAGCTGCGACTCCTTTTCTATATCAAAACAACAACGATAAAAAGACTCGTACTCCAATAACTCTTGCATGGAATCCAAAGGTTAAAGTAGATTCAGATATTCTGCAAATTGTATTCGGTGGCGAGTCATTCCTTCCAAGGGGCAATGAAAAGCTTAGATTAGCTGGTTCAAACAGATACAAGACATCTGTGGAAGTTGCAAAGGCATTTAAAACTGTTCTAAATAAAGATATAGATACAGTGATAATTGCATCAGGTGAAGACTATCCAGATGCCCTGTCAGCAGGTCCGCTTGCATCTAGCAAGAATGCAGCAATTCTCTTAACAGAAGCTAAGGGATTAAATCCAGATGTAAAGAAATACATAGAAGAAACAAAGTCAATAAAGAACGTAATAATAGTAGGTGGAGAATCAACAGTATCAGCCCAGGTGGAAAAGGACTTAGCTACAATAGCAAGATAATAAAAGTTTAGAGAGCTATATATAAGACCTTAATAATACCGAAGATTGGCAGTAAGTCGTCTTCGGTATTTTTTATTTAAAATATACATTAAAAATAGGGGATTATTTTCAATAAGATATTTACAATTTATAATCGAGGTGCTAAAATTAAGTTGTATTTATGTAGGTAAAATAATAAAACAAATGGATTTATTATAGCTTAAATAATTGAGATTATACTTAGTAGGAGCGTGAATAGTATGAATAGAAAAGTACAAAAATTTATTGTAGCACTTGCATTAGTGGGAAGTCTTGGGTCGTATTCTTTTGCAGATGTGGTTGTAGATGTGTCTGATGCGAGTTCAAAAGGTAAAGTTGCAATTGATAACAACCCAGTTATCAATGAACAGGCGAGTGACGGAAGTATTAAAGTTGTTGATACTAAAAAGTTGTCCGTAGAGAGGATAGCAGGAAAGAATAGGTATGAGACATCTTACAAAATAAGTGAGGCACTAGGTGAATATAAAAACATTGTAATAGCTAATGGAGAAGATTTTCCAGATGCCCTATCATCAGGAATATTAGCTAGTTATCTAAAATCACCAGTTATATTGACTGAAAAGAACTCAGTAAATCCATATTTGTATTCTGCTTTAAATACACACAAGAATCAAAAATATTATGTTATCGGTGGTAAAAGTAGTATATCTGAAAAAGTCATGGAAGATATTAAACACTTTTCTCCAGACCTGACTAGCAGGATTTCTGGTAAAGATAGATATGAGACAGCCGGACTAGTTACTTCTAAGATAATTAGAGAGATATATAATAGCTATGGTTATCCAGATAATTTAGCGGTTTATGATGGCAGTGATTTTGCAGATGCGATGTCTGCAACTCCTTTTATGTATCAGTATGAAAGAAATAAAGAAAAAGAAAAACCAGTTACCGTTCCGTTGCCAAAGGGTTATAAGATTGATCATGATAAGTTAGAAGTTGTATTCGGTGGAGAGTCATTCCTTCCAAAGGGTAATGAAAAACTTAGATTAGCTGGTTCAAACAGATACAAGACATCTGTAGAAGTTGCCAAGGCATTTAAAACTGTCTTAAATAAAGATATAGATACAGTGATAATTGCATCAGGTGAAGACTATCCAGATGCCCTGTCAGCAGGTCCGCTTGCATCTAGCAAGAATGCAGCAATTCTCTTAACAGAAGCTAAGGGATTAAATCCAGATGTAAAGAAATACATAGAAGAAACAAAGTCAATAAAGAACGTAATAATAGTAGGTGGAGAATCAACAGTATCAGCCCAGGTGGAAAAGGACTTAGCTACAATAGCTAGATAATAAAGACTGAGATACAAGTCAAAAGACATTAAAAATACCGAAGATGGGGAAAAATCATCTTCGGTATTTATTTTATAAAAATTTTAGTTGTATAAGACTATCTCTTCTGTCCATCCTTCAAGAATCTTATCTTTTCAATTCCCATAGTTTCTAGGATTGTGTCAGTCTGGTGATGAACTGGTATACCCATCTTAGGAGCAACACCCATAACTGTGTTTGTACAGTCAGTACAGTTAGAGATTAGAACTTCCTGAGCTCCAGCCTTCTTAAGGTTAAGCATCTTAGCAGCCTGTCCAGGACAGTGTCCAGGTCTTTCACACTTAAGTGCGCCACCCTTACCTTCGATTGCCTGCTTACACTTTTCAACGCCTACTACTTGAGAACCCATGTAGCCGGCTATTTCTCTAAGTCTAGCTTCGTTACCACCACAAGCACATACTAGAAGACCCATCTTTGGAGCTCCCTTTGGATATGGCTTAGTAACTAATATACCACCTGTAGCCTTCTTAGTGTAGTCATCTACAGTAGTGCTAGTACCAGTGAATGGTCCACCCATTATGATTTCGCCGTATTCACCATACTTGAATATTCCACCAGCTCTATCTATAAGGTCTCCAACTCTAGTACCGATTGGAACGTTCATAAATATTTCTAGTGAGTTAGCAGTATTTAAGTAACCAGCAACTGTTATATTTTTTTCTATTAATGGCTTTAGGTCATCAACAGCATCTGCTATAGCGCACATAGTTTCAGAGTTTATTACAACAGCGTTTGCAGCTGATGGTAACTGGTCAGTATCAAGTTCGATACCTAGACATTCTCTAACTACAGCTCTTTCTTCACCCATTGGGTACATATTTGGCATAGCTTCGATTCTGATTCTCTCATCATCTATAATTGCTTCAAGAGCCTTTATTTCCTTTGGATGTATTTCCTTTAGAGCGAATACACCATGAGCAGCATTAGTAGCTTCCATACATAGTTTCATACCTCTAAGTAGTTTTTCAGGTTCTAATAGTAACTGGTTCATATTGTGAGAAAGTATTGGTTCACATTCTGCAGCGTTACATAGTACATACCCTGTACCACCAAGATCAGTACCAAGCTTAACGTGAGCTGGGAAACCTGCACCACCAAGACCTACAATACCTGCATTCTTTACAGTTTCAGCTATTGTAGCACCTTTTTCGATCTTTACATAGTCTTCTCCTTGAACATCGTTTGCTTCAATTATGATTTCATCTTCAGTAATATCAACAACCTTACCATCAACGCTGGCATGTAAATAAGCACCTAGTCCTTCAAATGTACCAACTAGTTGTCCTCTTTTAACTTCATCTCCAACCTTAACAACTGGAGTGTTCTTAGCGCCAATATTCTGCTTTAATAATAAATGAATCATCTTAGACATAATTTGCCCCCTTAAAAAATAATAGTAGTGTTATTAGCTAGTAATTTAGTAATGTTTTTGTTTTGCTAGTAAACAGATTGAATCTATCATTTTAAAAGTATGCTTAGCGGAAAAATCCACTCTTATAAGTGTATTATACCATACAGGTACAAAATAACAAGTACTTGTATAAAAAGATAGGTATAATAAATATTTATTTACTATATAAAAAATAAGTATAGCGGAGATACTGTTTGAAAAAAGGTGTAAATATTAGGTATAGAGTAAAAAAATAATTTACTTGGATGATATATATTGATTTCACAAAAAGTCTACCAATATGTGATATAATCTAATCTATAGATAAAAGTTGTGCTAATCAATGAGAAAGAGAGGTGGTTGTAATTGTTCAAAGTTCCTTCAAAAGAAAATTTAGAAGATGTTATGCAAAAAGACTTTGTCACAGCTGATGAAAACCTCAAAGTTGAGGATGTATTTGAAGACTTAATTACAAATAAAAAGACGGTTATAACGGTTGATAGGAATAAAAATATGATTACAGGCTATATAGGTATACTGGATATAGCCAATCTTGTTCAAAAAAAGGGAACATCATACAGGCAAGCCGTATTAAAAGATATAGTAAAAAAAGAATTTATAATGATAGACAGGAGCTATAATTTTAGGACCTATACTAAGTTTTTGGAAGATGAAAACTATATGTACATAGTAGTTGAGGATGACAGTGTCGTAGGATATTTAAATGCCTACTATGTAAAACAAAATAACTATCCTTTCCTAAATGAAGAATTTACTACCTTAAAGCATATAATAAACCAGGTGAATGAGGGCATAAGTGCCATAGACCGTGATGGGGTTGTGATATTATGGAATAAGTTTATGCAAAAAAGGTACAACATTACATCTGATGAGATAGTTGGTAGGAAAATGAGTGACTATCTAGTCGACACAATATCGGAGAGAGTACTTACAACTAGACAGGCCATGAGCGATGTATACTATACAAAAAAGAATATGGCAGGCACTGATTTATATGGAGTTGTTCATGCCTTCCCAGTATTTCATAAAGAAGAATTTGTAGGTGTAGTTTGTACAGAGGTAGATGTAACCGATGCCAGCAAGCTTTCTAAGGAGCTTGAACTTACACAAGAAAAAATAAAGTACCTTGAAGAAGTAAAATCTCTTTCAATAGGTGAGTTTGACAAGATTTTAGGCAAGAGTTACCCCTTAGAAAAGGCTAAAAACATGGCAAAGCAGGTAGCTAAAACCAATTCATCAATTATGATAAATGGAGAAAGTGGTACTGGTAAGGAAGTTTTTGCAAGGGCCATACATAAGTATAGTGAGAGAGAGGGGACATTTATACCTGTCAACTGTAGTGCTATACCACAGGAATTATTTGAAAGTGAGTTTTTTGGATATGAACCTGGAGCCTTCACTGGAGCTACAAAAAATGGTAAGCCGGGTATATTTGAACTGGCAAATAAAGGAACCTTATTTTTGGACGAAATAGGGGATATGCCTTATAATATGCAGGCTAAGCTTCTTAGAGTTCTTCAAGAGAGGGAGATAATGAGGGTTGGCGGAAATGAGATTATAAAAATTGATGTAAGGGTTATTTCAGCTTCAAACAAAGACCTAGCTGCTATGGTCAAGGAAGAGACATTTAGGGAGGATCTCTACTATAGATTGAATGTCGTAGAGATAAACCTACCATCACTTAGGGAGAGGGGTGGAGATGTTGCAATACTAATATATGAATTTTTGGAAGAGCAGTGCAAGATAAATAATAAACCTTTTTTGAAAATTTCAAAAGAAGCCTTGGATATGCTTCAGAGATATGAGTGGAAGGGAAACATAAGAGAACTAAAAAATACTATGGAAAATATGGTCGTTTTATCTAACAGAGACACTTTGGAAGTTGAAGATATACCTGTTTATATTAGACATAAAGTTGAAAGCAAAGAAGATAAGGAGACTATGTACCCGATGGATCTTAATATGGCTGTCCAAATACTAGAAAAAAACAAGATACAGGAAGCTTTGGAAAAAACATCTGGTAATAGGTCTAAGGCGGCAAAAATTTTGAATATACCTAGGACAACATTGTATTATAAAATGGATCAATATGGAATTAGGGATAAATAGATATAAAAAATACAAGTAAAAAACTTTTGAAGTTACAGAAAAAAATCTTGTAAGTGCATATATATATTAAAATGGCAAAAGTGTATAAAAAACAGACATATGTTCAAAAAACAGACAAATAGTTGTGTAGTTGTAAAATAAGCCTATAAACAAGCCTATAAGCGGTGTTGGAGGGCTTATTTTTTTGTTTTAGTGCATTTTACTAATTAAAAAATGAAAAAGTTGTCGGTTATTAGACATATAGCTTTATGGTATTGTTTATATAGAAAAACTCTATTAATATAATTTGGTATATAGCTAAACCCACTTAAATAAACAAAGCATAATATTAAAATAAATGAAATTTACACTGTTTCGAATTGTTGGCATGGATATTGCTGTAGTTATGTCAGTAATGTTTTTGTTAAGTGTATATTTGTGTTTAATATTGATATTGTTATAACTTAATCAGTATTATAGAATACAAAGCCACTTTATTCTATATAGCTAAGTAAAATGTATATAATTAGTCTAAATTAAACATGACTATTAATTGAAAAATATGCATGATAGAAAAAAACTATCAACTTACATATTGAAAATTTTATGAATCTATTATATATTATGAATTAAGGAAAGTGATATCGATAACAAATTAAGAATAGACTATAGAGTTGTTTACTGTTGATATTAACACCTTAAGAACCTTTAGTAGCTAAAGGTTGGATGCAGAACAAAAAGTAATATAGTTGTGAGTGGTTTGTTTGTATTAGGGTACATTGATAAGATGTGTCGCAATTTTTAAAAATCATTTCAACATATTCAACTTTGTTATAAATTAAATTTTAACTATATTTAAGGAGGATTTTTTGCTATGTCAATAACTAATGAAACAGCAAAAGCCCATGCTAATGATCCTGCAGTTTGTTGCTGTAGATTTGAAGCTGGTACAGTAGTTGAAGCTGCTAATCTTGAAGATCCAGCAATATTCCCAGACCTAATCGATTCTGGATTATTGGAAATTCCTGAGAATGCTTTAACTATAGGTCAGGTATTAGGAGCTAAGTTAACTCAGACTCTAGACGCTCTTACACCAATGACTACTGAAAACACAGAAGGATATGCTCTTGAAAGTGAAGAAGAGGAAGAAGTAGTTGAAGAAGTTGCTGAAGCTCCTGTAGCTGCAGTTGCTCCTGTTGCTCAGGCAGACGGAGTTCTAAGAATACAGATAGCTGAAGGTAAGGGAATCAACCTTGAAATACCAATGGGTGCTATAGGTGGTTCTGGTGTTGCTCCATCTGCTGGTGTTGTTGTTCCAGTTGCGGAAGCTGGTGCAGTTGCAGATGAAGTAGAAGAAACTAAGGTTCTTAGAAGTCTTACTAAGAAACACTACAAGATTGATAAGGTAGTATTCGGTGAAAAAACTGAAATCAAAGGAACTACACTTACAATAAGAAATCCAGAAGAAATATGTGCAGAAGCTGCTGCTACTGAAGAACTAGTATTAGATCTTAAGTTAGACATAATAACTCCAGATAGATATAATGAATATTCAGAAGCAATTCTTGACCTTCAGCCAATCGCAACTAAAGAAGAAGGAGAACTTGGTGAAGGTGTAACAAGAGTGCTTGATGGAGCTGTAATGGTTCTTACTGGTACTGATGCTAACGGTGTTCAGATAGGTGAATTCGGTTCTTCAGAAGGTGCTATGGATACAACAATGATGTGGGGTAGACCAGGTGCTGCTGAATTTGGTGAAATATTCATCAAGGGTGAAGTAACTATAAAGGCTGGTACTAACATGGAAAGACCAGGACCTCTAGCTGCTCACAAGGCATTTGACTATGTCACTCAGGAAATAAGAGAAGCTATAAAGGCTATAGAAGATGAATCTCTAGTAGTTGATACAGAAGTAATCAACCAGTACAGAAGAGCAGGAAGAAAGAAAGTTGTTATAGTTAAGGAAATAATGGGTCAGGGTGCAATGCACGACAACCTAATATTACCAGTTGAACCAGTTGGTACATTAGGCGCTAGACCAAACGTTGACTTAGGTAACGTTCCAGTTGTTCTTTCTCCACTAGAAGTATTAGATGGTGGTATCCACGCTCTTACTTGTATAGGACCTGCTTCTAAGGAAATGTCTAGACATTACTGGAGAGAGCCATTAGTTATGAGAGTAATGGAAGATGAAGAACTAGACCTAGTAGGTGTAGTATTCGTAGGTTCTCCACAGGCTAACTCTGAAAAGTTCTATGTATCTAGAAGACTAGGTATGTTAGTAGAAGCTATGGAAGTAGATGGTGCTGTAGTTACAACTGAAGGATTTGGTAACAACCATATAGACTTCGCATCACATATCGAACAGATAGGTATGAGAGGTATTCCAGTAGTTGGTGTATCTTACTGTGCAGTACAGGGTGCTCTAGTTGTTGGTAACAAGTACATGACTCACATGGTTGACAACAACAAGTCAAGACAGGGTATAGAAAACGAAATACTTGAAAACAACTGTTTAGCTCCAGAAGAAGCACACAGAATAGTTGCTATGTTAAAGAATGCTATAGAAGGCGAAGAAGTTAAGCCAGCTGAAAGAAAGTGGAATAACAACGTTAAGTTAAACAACATAGACGCAATTGAAAAGGCTCTAGGTATAGAAATTCCTCTAGAAAAGAACGAAACTTCACTTAACATGACTAGAAAGAGAAGTCAGTTATACGAAAGAGCAGACATAGAAGCTGGTATAGTAGAAGATACTTATACTCCAGTTGAAGGAGAATAATCTAATATAGCGTATAGTTTTGTTCAAAACCTATTACATGAAAGGATAAAAATAGTATGCAAGAAGATTTAAGATATATGTCATCTGAAAAATACTATGAAGGCGTCATTGTAGACGTTGAAGGTGGCGCAGTCACAATTGACCTTAAGGGTAGGTTAGGACAATTTAAGATACCAAATAGAATGCTTATTACTGACTATAATCCTCAGGTGGGTCAAGAAGTCGGGTTTATGTTAAGCAACCCAGAGGTATTACGTCCTGAACCCAACGAGGAATACATTAGAAAAATGAATGGTCAGCGTAAAATTGAAGAAAAGAAAAAATTTGAAAATCTGACTAGACTTGAAAAATCAATCTTGGAAAAAACGAAAGAATTAGAAGAGCTTGAGAAAAAGATAAAAGAACTAGGATTAGATATTTAAATTAATTTGAAGGGAGAAATTACAAATGAGTCGTAAACTTACAACAGTTCCAGGACTTCAATCTGAGATATATGTTCCAATAACACCTCCTCCAGTTTGGACTCCTGTTACAAAGCCATTAAACGAAATGGTAATAGCACTTGCTACTGCAGCTGGTGTACATTTAAAGACAGATGAAAGATTTAACCTAGCTGGTGATACTGGATTCAGAATGGTTCCAGACACAGCTACTCCAGATGACCTTATGGTATCTCATGGTGGATATGACAACTCTGACGTTAATAGAGACGTTAACTGCATGTTCCCAATAGAGAGACTTCATGAATTAAAGGCTGAAGGATTTATAAAGGACGTTGCTCCAATGCACTACACATTCATGGGTGGTGGTGGTAACCAGCATGTCTTCACAGAAGAAACTGGTCCAGCAATCGCTGCTAAGTTAAAAGAAGAGGGTGTAGATGGCGTTGTCATGACAGCTGGCTGAGGTACTTGCCATAGAACTGCCGTGATCGTGCAGAGAGCAATAGAAGAAGCTGGTATACCAACTATAATAATAGCAGCTCTTCCTCCAGTAGTTAGACAGAATGGTACTCCAAGAGCGGTTGCTCCATTAGTACCAATGGGTGCTAACGCTGGTGAACCACACAACGTGGAAATGCAGACAGGTATCCTAAAGGCTACACTTGAACAGTTAGTATCTATACCATCTGCTGGTAAGATAGTTCCATTACCATTTGAATACCACGCAGCAATATAGTTGAATATTTAACATTATAGGTCTTGAACTTATTTAGTGTTTAGCTTATAATGACAGTAAGCCCATCCTCTATAATCTAATGATATAGGGGATGTCGGTTTACTTAGTTTAATTAAAGGTGGTAATGTATATGGAAGAAAAGATTTTAAGAAGACTTGTAATAAAACCGTTTTCCATAAACGAGGTGAAGTTTGGGAAAAGATTTGGAATCAAGGGTGATGTACTTGAAATCGTCGAGGAAAAGATCGAAGAGCTAAAGGCATCAAATGACTTGATTACAAATATTAGACTAGAAATCATCAAACCTGGAGACTATGATAGAGAAATCAACACTATTATGGATATAATTCCCATATCTACCAAAGTTCTTGGAGGATTGGGTGAAGGTATAACTCACACACTTTCTGGTGTGTATGTAATGCTTACAGGAGTTGACGAAGATGGAAGACAGATGCACGAATTTGGTTCATCTGAAGGAAATCTTAGTGAACAGATGATATTTGGAAGATGTGGTACTCCTGACGTGACTGATTATATTATACATATGGACGTTACGATTAAAGGTGGGCTTCCATTTGACAGAAATTTACCAAACGCATGTTTTAAAGCTTGTGACGATTTTATACAGGAGATTAGAGCTGTCCTTAAGAGCATCGATGGAAGACTTGCCGATGGTTCTCATGAGTTCCTAGATAAGATAAGTCCTGGTAAGAAGAAGGTTGTTTTGGTTAAGCAGGTTGCTGGTCAGGGTGCAATGTATGACAACTTGTTATTTGCACAGGAGCCAAGTGGCTTTGAAGCTGGAACATCAGTAATAGATATGTGTAATATGCCTATGATCCTATCTCCTAACGAATACAGAGATGGTATCTTAAGAGCACTAGTTTAGGGGGTGAGACTATGGGTATAGGTCCTTCAACAAAGGAAACATCATTACATATGTTTAGAGATCCACTAGTAAAAGTATTAGGTGAAGATACAGATATAGATTTTGCAGGTATAGTTGTAGTCGGAACACCTGATGACAACAAATATAAGAACTTAGTTGGCCAGAGAGCTGCTGCATGGTGTGAAGCTATGAGAGCAGATGGTGTAATCCTTAGCGCTGATGGCTGGGGTAACTCACACGTTGACTATGCAAATACATTTGAAGAAATCGGTAAAAGAGGAATACCAACAGTAGGTGTTACTTTTAACGGAGTTCAGGCAAAATTTGTTGTAACTAATAAGTATATGGATACAATTGTTGACATCAACAAGAGCGAGTCTGGTACAGAGACTGAGGTTGTCGGTGAAAACAATGTTGACATAATAGACGCAAGAAAGGCTTTAGTCTTCCTAAAGCTTAAAATGCGTAAAGCAAAATAATTAATAATACACTGGAGGTACTAATTATGAAATTTAGTAGAAGTATTCATGCAATCGATTCTCACACTGCTGGTGAAGCAACAAGAATTATAGTTGGTGGAATCCCAAATATAAAGGGAAAAAATATGCCAGAAAAGAAGCAGTGGCTAGAAGACAATCTTGATTATTTAAGAACTGCTGTTATGCTTGAGCCAAGAGGACATAATGATATGTTCGGTTCAATACTAACTCAGCCTACAGTTGAAGAAGCTGACTACGGTATCATATTCATGGACGGTGGCGGATACCTTAACATGTGTGGACATGGTACAATAGGTGCTATGACTGCAGCTGTTGAAACAGGTATTGTAAAAGTTACTGAACCTATAACTAAGGTTGTTCAGGAAGCTCCAGCTGGTATAATCAGAGGTGAAGTACTAGTTGAAAATGGTAAGGCTAAGAAGGTATCTTTCCAGAACGTACCTGCATTCTTATACAAGAGAGATCAGGAAGTTGAACTACCAGGATTTGGTAAGATCAAATTTGATATATCTTTCGGTGGAAGTTTCTTCGCTATAGTTAAGGCTGACCAAATTGGTCTTGATATAGTTCCAGAAAATGCAGGAAAGTTAAATTCTTTAGGTATGCAGTTAAGAGACATCATAAATGCAGAAATACCAGTACAGCATCCAGAATTACCACACATTAAGACAGTAGACCTAGTTGAATGGTGGTCAGAAACTGATACTCCAGGTGCAACTTACAAGAACTGTGTTGTATTTGGACAGGGACAGGTTGACAGATCTCCATGCGGAACAGGAACAAGTGCTAAACTTGCTACTCTACATGCTAAGGGTGAATTCAAGATGGGAGACAAGTTCTTCTATGAATCAATCCTTGGTACAATATTTGAAGGTGAAATCGTAGGTACAGCTAAGGTTGGAGAATACGATGCAGTTATACCTCAGATTTCAGGTTCTGCATATATCACAGGATTCAATCACTTTGTAATCGACGATGAAGATCCACTTAAGCATGGATTTATCTTAAAATAATAGTATTAAAATAAGCATACATCTCCTTTTAGGAGGTGTATGCAGTAATAACATAATTAAATATGACGTTGATAAATCGCGTTTGCCTGCGATAAATAAATTGAGCTATTTTACAATTAATTTTGGGGGTAATAAAGTATGATAGTTACTATATTATTATGGATATTCAGAATATGTATAGCAGGTACTGGTATACTAATGGTAGCAGACATTGCTAAGCATAAAGAAAATTTAGGTAACACATCAGGAGCTCAGGTTGGAAAATCTATTTTCATAGGTTTTATCACTAACTTTGGTGACACTCTTGGTATAGGTTCATTCGGTCCTATAGTTGCTCTATTCAAGTTATTAAAGGTTGACATCAGCGATAAGGAAATACCAGGTACTCTAAATGTATCATGTGCTATTCCAGTATTAGTTGAAGCACTTATATTTACATCAGCTGTTGAAGTTGAGCCTATCACACTAGTAGCATTATTATTTGCAGCAGCGCTTGGTTCATACATTGGTGCTGGTATAATATCTAAGATGGACGAAATGAAGATTCAGATAGTAATGGGAGTTTGTCTATTTGTAGCAGCTATTATAATGCTTGTAACTCACCCAGCTCTTGGATTATTTGAAGCAGGTGGTACAGCTAAGGGGCTTACAGGAATCAAGTTAATAATTGGTATAGTTGTTAACTTTATACTTGGAGCTCTTATGACAGCAGGTGTTGGTCTTTACGCACCTTGTATGGCCCTTATATTCTTACTAGGAATGGACGTAAAGGCTGCCTTCCCTATAATGATGGGTTCTTGTGCAGTACTTATGCCAACTTGTTCAGTTAAGTTTATCAAGGAACAGACTTACAACAAGCTAGTTTCTATACTTATAGCTATAGGTGGTGTTGTCGGTGTATTCATTGCCTATAAGTTCTTCTCAAGTGTAGATGTAAATAAGTTGAAATTCGTTATTATAGCTGTTATACTTTACACTGCTTACACAATGTTTAGTAAGGGTATGAAGACTAAAAAAGCAAGAGCTATGCAGTAAGCTTAGGCATTTTTAAGCGAATTGGTTTTAATTTAATAGTAAAAAAATCCCTCTAGGATTTTCTAGAGGGA